>JAPVVU010000401.1 GCA_028571885.1 Gammaproteobacteria bacterium
AGCCATTACCAGGCCGGTACTTATCATTGCTATTGTAGTTAATAGCAGAACCAGGATTGTCTTTTTCATTTCATTGTTACCCTTTCTGGAACTGGTTTATTTTTTTCCAACTTCGTGTAGATTGGCATCAACAGGAAGAAAGCAAAATAGTAGGCTGTACATATCTGAGCTAACAGGGTACGCCCATCAGTTACTGACAGAGTACCTAAAATACCCAGAATAATAAAAGAAACAACAAAGATTGCAACCAGTATTTTATACCAGCCGGCACGATAGCGTATTGACTTGACCGGATTACGATCCAGCCATGGCAGGAAGAACAGAATCACAATCGCCGCCCCCATGGCAATAACACCAGGGAAAGCAGAACCGGCAATACTGGGAATGGCACGCAATACTGAATAGTAAGGCGTAAAATACCAGACCGGTGCAATATGTTCAGGTGTCTTCAGAGGATTAGCAGGCTCAAAGTTAGCATGTTCTAAAAAGTAACCAAACATCTCAGGCATAAAGAACACAACAATCGAAAAGAACATCAAAAAGACGATAACACCAACAATATCCTTAACAGAATAATATGGGTGAAAAGGAATACCATCTTTAGGGATACCATTTTCATCTTTGTTTTTCTTGATTTCAACACCGTCAGGATTATTAGAACCGACTTCATGCAGAGCAATGATATGAGCCACAATCAAACCAATCAAAATCAGCGGAATGGCAACAATATGCAATGAGTAAAAACGATTCAAAGTGGCATCACCGATAACGAAGTCACCACGAACCCAGATGCCCAGGTCTTCACCCACAAAAGGAATAGCACTCACCAGATTAATAATAACCTGAGCACCCCAGAAGGACATTTGTCCCCAAGGTAGTAAGTAGCCCATAAAGCCTTCAGCCATCAGAGCCAGAAAGATTAATACGCCAAAAATCCAGATCAATTCACGTGGTTTCTTATAGGAACCATAAATCAGAGCACGGAACATATGCAGATAAACCACAATAAAGAATGCCGAAGCACCCGTCGAGTGGAAGTAGCGGATAAGCCAGCCCCATTCAACATCCCGCATAATGCCCATTTCAACCGATTGAAATGCCATTGCGGTATCAGGCTTATAGAACATGGCGAGGAAAACGCCAGAAAGAATCTGAATAACCAGAACCATCATGGCGAGTGAACCAAAGAAATACCAGAAGTTAAAATTCTTCGGTGCATAATATTTTGAAAGATGATCTTCCCACATTTTGGTCGCAGGAAAACGGGCATCAATCCAGCCCATCAAACCATTGGATTTCTGTTCCATTATGCGTTGCTCCCATCTTGACCAATCATGATGACCGTATCACTCTCATATTTATAAGGTGGTACTGGCAAGTTTGTTGGCGCCGGCATTGATTTGTAGACCCGACCGGATAAATCATAAAATGAGCCATGGCAAGGACAAAAGAAACCGCCTTTCCAGTCATTCCCCAAAGAACCTGCAAAGGGGTTATTTAAGTCAGGTAAGTATTTAGGAGCACAGCCCAGATGGGTACATACGCCTTCCATTACCACTGTTTTGCTATGCTTGTCATAAGAGCGCCCGATATTTTTACAATAGTCCGGCTGCTTTGATGCATCCGAATTAACATCAGCCAGCATGTCCGTATCAGTTTCTAATACTTTCATGTTTTCATCTGTACGTTTTAAGACGTAAACCGGCTTACCTCGCCACTCTACAACAATCATTTGCCCTTCTTCAAGCTTGCTGATATCAGCAAGCACTGGTGCGCCCGCGGCTAAAGCTTTAGCGCTGGGATTCCAGGATTTGACGAAAGGTACAGCAACAAAAACCGTACCAATAGCCCCAACCACAGAAGTGGATGCGACCAAAAAGCGGCGTTTGCTATTATTTACAGCGTCTGCACTCATTTACTTAACTCCCAAATAACCAAATAATAAGATATTAACCCCGCCTCAATTGGCAAAAAACAAAGATATTTCTCTGCTTCCAGCTTTTTTTGAACTAAGCTATTGCAAAGCATAATTCAATTGAAGTGTGCTACTATTTCTTACTCGATACCGAAAAAATTTGCAACATTTTCTTAAATGCTGAGAACAATATCAAGAACAATTTCATTATTTACTAATTAAGCTGACATTTATCAGCATTCTGTCGCTAAATACGGCAAAATTGCTGAAAAAGTCAGTATACTTTATTTTTTCAGGTAATGACTGAAATAGTCACTTTTTTCTTTTTAATTCACCATCATTTATGAAAAAAATACTACTCACTCACTTGAAAAAACAACACTATTCTCAAGGCGCAATACAGCAAAAAAATTAGACATTTCTAAAATCCTAATCGCCGGGATAATCACTTTTACGAAATTGAAATTTCTAAAGTGCTAAACAGGATTAACAATATCGATAAATTTGTGCTGCAGTCCAAAACGATCGGCTAAGTGCTCACCTAAAGCCTGTACTCCATAGCGTTCAGTGGCATGATGCCCTGCTGAAAAATAATGAATATTATTTTCTTTGGCAATATGCCAGGTGTTTTCAGAAATTTCACCGCTGATAAAGGCATCTACGCCCAATTCAATTGCCTGCTCAATATAGCTTTGTGCTGCGCCTGTACACAATGCCACGTTAATAATAGGCCTGTCTGCTTCAACATGCAGAGGTTCACGGTCTAAAATGTGAGCAATATGCTGTCTGAATTCATCTCCACTCTGTTCTTTTATCCGACCAGCGAGTGCTATTTCATTGCTTGCAAAAAATTGCTCAACTGTTATACCGAGCTTTTCAGCCAGCAATATATTGTTACCTAGTGTTTTGTGTGCATCCAGTGGCAGATGATAGGCCAGTAAATTAATATCATTAGTCAAAAGGGACTTTAAACGACGTTTTTTTATACCTGTCAGTACAGCATTTTCACCTTTCCAGAAAAAACCATGATG
>JAPVVU010000402.1 GCA_028571885.1 Gammaproteobacteria bacterium
ATAGGATGTATTATTTTGTGATTTGACGCAGTCCGAACAAAATAATACATCCTATCTTCATAGACGGTTTCTGCGTCAGAAATGCTCACTATTTCCCCTCATGGGGCCTACTTTTGGTGGAACACTTATTTAGGATTATAATAACATATTGATTTATACGCTTTATGATTAATTCACCGGATTTATGATGCTTATAAATAAATAATATGGTATATACACGAGATGATTTACATTATTCTTATTTTATTTTTTGCAACACTATTTTTCCTCCCGCAATGGTGGGTGAAATATGTGATGAAACGTCACAACAAAAACATTGAAGCGCTGCCTGGAACGGGTGGTGAGCTTGCACAGCATCTGATTGAACGCTATCAGCTGCCTGTCACACTGGAAACAACAGAAGATGGTGATCATTATGATCCGGAGAGTAAAACTGTACGCTTAAGTCCTGACTATTTTAATGGTAAGTCTCTCACCGCTATTGCCATAGCCGCTCATGAAGTGGGCCATGCAATACAGGATTTTCGTAATGATGAGTTGCTTATATTACGCGGAAAAATGGTCCAGACATCACAACGCTTTCAAAAATTGGGGGCTGGAATTATTTTTGTTGCACCACTCTTAAGCGCCTTTGTTCATTCGCCTCTTGCGGGAATTTTTATGGCCCTAATTGGATTTCTAAGTATTGCTTCTTCAGTTGTTGTTCATTTAATTAGTTTACCCGTTGAATTTGATGCCAGTTTCAACAAAGCACTGCCACTGCTCAAAGAAGGCAATTACGTGACCAAACGGGATCTAATCGCTGTCCATCAGGTCTTACTGGCAGCAGCACTGACTTATGTTGCTGCTGCTTTAGCTGGTTTATTAAATGTCTGGCGATGGATTGCACTATTTCGGAAATAATTAAAAATTGTAACTATTCAGCGTATTACTTACAAAAAGCCTGTGGTCGGCTTATTTTTCTGACTTTGATTGTTTGAACGAAGTGGCATCTCATAACAGAAAGCAAAGTCAGAAAAATGAGTGACCATAGGCTTAACACGGGTAATTAATAAATACACGCTGAATAATTACTAAAAATTTAGCTTTTGTTCTTTCAGTTATACGAAGTACCATCCGATATTCATTTGATAGAATATTTGTTTAGCTTCCTGTAGAGCGTACGGACACTAATGCCCAAATGAGCTGCAACCTGTTTTCGGTTGCCTGAAAATTGTTTTAGAAACAAAGCAATTTGCTCCTGTTCCATAGCAACTAATGACTGCTGTCCTTGCGATCTAAGCTCTTCTTTCTTAACTGCCTGCATGCCTGATTTTAGAAATGGTTGGGAGGTTAATGAGAAAGTTTCAGGTGACAAAACATGTTGCAGTTGTTCCAGGTCGATATGCCTGTTATGACAAGAGGCTACAGCGGTATGTAAAATATTTCTCAACTCACGAATATTACCTGGAAAATCATACTTTGTTAACCAGGCCAATGCCTCATCTGTTAAACAAATTCTATTATTACGTGTTTGATTGATACGGTTGAGTAATGCATGAATTAATAACGAGATGTCTTCAGGACGTTCACGTAAGCTTGGCGTTGAGATAGTTATACAAGCGATCCGATAGTATAAATCTTCTCTGAAATTTCCAGTTTTTACTTCGTATAAAAGATCTCGATTGGTTGCACAGACGATACGCACATCGGCATATAAAGTTTGTGTGCCACCAACCCGGCGAAACTCGCCTGATTCCAGTACTCTTAATAATTTAGCCTGCATTATAGGCGGCAGTTCACCAACCTCATCAAGAAACAGTGTGCCTGAATTTGCCAGTTCAAAGAGCCCTATTTTCTTGCCAATATTACCGGTAAAAGCCCCTTTTTCATGACCAAACACTTCACTTTCAAACAAACTTTCTGTTAAAACGGTGCAGTCTAATGTTAAAAATGGACCATCTTTACGTTTTGAGTGTTGATGTAAAAAACTGGCAGCCAGCTCTTTTCCTGTGCCAGTTTCTCCTTGTAATAATACCGGGGCATTCCCTTCGGCTGCGTATAATAATTGCTCAATCATTCGTAGAAAAACAGGTGACACTCCCACCATCGAAATGCCATTTTCAGTGCTATCTTCTTCGGTATGAAGTTCTTGAATACGTTCACCCAGATAAAGTTCACCATCTCTGCCTCTGAGGGGGTATGCAGTCACTCTTACCCGATGATTGTGGTTGCATTTATCATGATGGACATGCAGACAGGTATGTACTTTTTTAAAATCAAAAACCTGCTGATAAGGGCAATCTTCACCCATTTGATTACAAGGCTTGGAATTACTATGGCTGGTTTCGTAGCAATGCTTGCCAATAACATCGGAGGGTTCAATTTTATAGGACTGAGCAAAAGCAACATTCACAGCAACGATCGTATAGCTCTTATCAATGACCATAAAAGGATCATCATGAGTGTCCACCAGAGATTGTAATTCTACTGAAAGTGGCATATTTATTTTCTTTTTTTATGAGAAGGGCAATAACCTTTAATCTAAAGCAATAATTCTTCAGTGTCAATTTGGCATGAGCTGTCAAAATGTCAGTCCATAGGCTGACATTTTGTCAGGAGTGACACGGATAATGGGATAAAACAGCTCTGTTAACGGCATTAGAAGCTGGCATGATCTGTGCTCACTATACAAAAATAAAAAAATTAAAATCTACCTGGGGAATAAGTTAAATGAAAGGAATAATCACCTGCGTACTCATTAGTTTCTTTTCTATGTCTGTGATGGCTGCTGACATCGTACCGAATGAAATTAAATTACCCGGCACACAACCGAATGAGGTCAGTAATTTTGAATCGCCTAATAAATGTGATAACTGTCATGCCGGCTATAATACCACTGACCCAGGAGCAGAGCCTGCAACAGGCTGGCGCGGCAGTGCCATGGGCAATGCCGGACGAG
>JAPVVU010000403.1 GCA_028571885.1 Gammaproteobacteria bacterium
CACTAAGGGAACACTGTATGTGCGAAAACCAAGCTCATGCCTCCCTGGGCAATGTACTATGAAACAGAAACCTGAAAACTCGTGAGAGTTTTTCACCTGTCTTTAACATGCAGGAATCCTCTGCTTTAGCTGGAGGAGGAAGTCAAGCTATCTTATCTTCTTCGTAGAGAGTCTTAGATATTTGAATTAACAACTTTCCAAAGAGTCAGATAGACAGCATATGAAAATAAAGAAAATTATCTCCTTTATACTTTTATTCCTTATATCAATTGGAGTTGTAAATGCATCAACTTCTGCTTCAATTAACAATACCATCCGTCTGGCAACCACCACAAGTACTGAAAACTCAGGTTTGCTCAGTTTTCTTTTGCCCGAATTTCAAAATACCAGCAATTATAAAGTGCATGTTATCGCTGTGGGTACAGGTAAAGCGCTGAGAATGGGCAAGGACGGAGATGTTGATGCCATTTTAGTTCATGCACTGGAAGCGGAAAACGATTTTGTTAAAAATGCTTATGGAATTAAGCGCTATCCGGTGATGTATAATGACTTTGTTATCCTTGGTCCGGCGGCCGATCCGGCTGCAATAGGTAATGCGCCTTCACTGCAAGATGCTTTTTTGAATATTAGCAAAAATAATAGTATATTTATTTCTCGTGGCGATGATTCCGGGACTCATAAAAAAGAAAGAAAAATCTGGGCTTCTGCTGAGATTATACCCGCAGGACAGTGGTATAGAGAAATCGGTCAGGGTATGGGCAAGGCCATTCAGATGGCCAGCGAACTGGGGGCTTATACTATTGCTGATCGTGGTACCTGGCTGAGTTATAAAGATAAAGCGGATTTAAAAGTGCTTTATCAGGGGACTGATTTTTTATTTAATCCCTATGGCATTATTGCTGTTAATCCAAAGCGTTACACTGATATTAATTTTAAAGGTGCAAATGCCCTTATTAACTGGATGACCTCAAAACGGGGTCAACAATTAATCGGGCAGTACAAAATACACCGGCAGGTCTTATTTACACCCTCTGCGAGCCCGTAGAAACCTTGCAAGCTGTGTTTCCCAAAACCGTAGAGACGTTGCATGCAACGTCTCTACATAAAAAAGAACGGAGAATACTGAATGGAAAAGTCCCTTGTTATTAATCCGGATAAATGTACCGGGTGTTTACAATGCGAACTGGCATGCTCATATGAAAATGAAGGGGTATTCAATCCTTCAAAATCCCGTATTAAAGTCTTTACCTTCCATCAGGAGGGACGCTTTGTTCCTTATACCTGCACTCAATGTTCTGAGGCATGGTGTCAGCAGGCCTGTCCTGTGGATGCCATTAGTTTGAATCTGGTGACCGGTGCCAAGGAAGTCAACGAAAGTACCTGTGTCGGCTGTAAAGTGTGCACCATTTCCTGTCCTTTTGGAACGATTAATTACAATCAAAGCACTGGTAAAGTGATTAAATGTGATCTATGCGGCGGTGATCCCAAATGTGTGTCCGCCTGTCCTACTCAGGCCATTACTTATGTTGATGCCGATCAAACCGGATTGGACAAGATGCGTAAATGGGCCACAGAAACTGATAACGCCACCTCTAACACTGCAGCAAACGCGTAAAGGAGAACAACAATGTCTTGGACAGGAAAATTATTACGTATCAATTTGAGCAGTGGAGAAATTACCACTGAAGCACTGAATGAACAGTGGAAAAATGATTATCTGGGATCGCGCGGCCTGGCAACAAAATATCTTTCTGAGGAAATTGACCCGGCCTGTGAACCTTTAAGCCCTGAAAATAAGATGATTATGGCAACAGGTCCTCTGACTGGAACAATGGCTGCCACAGGCGGACGTTATGTGGTGGTAACCAAAGGGCCATTAACCAATTGTGTGGCTTGTTCAAATTCTGGCGGCTTTATCGGTGCTGAAATGAAAAATGCCGGCTGGGATATGATTATTTTTGAAGGAAAATCGCCTGAACCTGTCTATCTTTATGTTGAAAATGATAAGGCAGAATTACTGCCTGCTGATGATATCTGGGGTACATCAGTCTGGCATACCGATGAATGGCTGCATAATAAGCATCAGGATCCATTGCTGCGTATTGCTGCTGTTGGTCGTCCTGCTGAAAATGGCTGTTTCTATGCAGGTATCATTAATGATCTGCACCGGGCAGCAGGGCGTTCCGGTGTCGGCACGGTGATGGCATCTAAAAACCTTAAGGCAGTTGCCATAAGAGGCACTCTGGGTGTGGGTAATCTGGCTGATCCGCAAGGCTTTATGAAAGCGGTGAATGACGGCAAAGCCGTTCTGGCAGATAACCCGGTCACAGGTCAGGGCCTGCCAACCTATGGTACTCAGGTACTGATGAATGTCATTAATGAAATTGGTGCGCTGCCGACCAACAATATGAAAGATGTGCAATTTGATGGTGCGCATGCCATCTCCGGTGAAGCCATGCACGAACCCAGAAAATCTGATGGCCGTCCAAATTTAACCACTAATGCGGCCTGCTTTGGCTGTACTATTGCCTGCGGTCGTATTTCAACCATTGATCAGGGGCACTTCAGTGTCAAAAACAAAGCAAAATACTGGGGTAACTCCGGTGGTCTGGAATATGAAGCCGCATGGGCATTAGGTGCTGATAACGGTGTTGATGACTTAGATGCACTGACCTATGTTAATTTTATCTGTAATGAGGAAGGTTTTGACCCCATTACCTTTGGCGCAACGGTGGCAGCGGCAATGGAAATGTATGAAGACGGTGACTTGACTCAGGAACAAACCGGCGGCATTGCCTTTAACTTTGGTTCAGCAGAAGCCTTAACCAAAGCCGTTGAATGGGTGGCAGCAGGTGAAGGCTTTGGACAGGATTTAGCATTGGGTTCTAAACGTCTGTGTGAAAAATATGGTCGACCTGAAC
>JAPVVU010000404.1 GCA_028571885.1 Gammaproteobacteria bacterium
CCTTATCTTTAACAACAGAAAAAGAAGAAGCACTGGTGTTTCCAGTTGGATTGGTCGCCAGCACACGCCATTTTCGCTCTTTCGTGCCTGTCGCGATAAATAACTTGATTTGATTCGCACTGATATATTCAAACTGACTTGGTGTCAAACGGGATGAAAAATGCTTTTTATTTTTATCCCATTTTAATTCAAGTACCGTCTGCTTTGAGAAACCCTGCCCCATAACTGTCACGGCCTGACGTTTGTCACTTCCAACAAGTGGATTGGGTGAAATACTTTCAATAGCCATTTTAGAAATAAAAGGTCTGACCACATCAAAGCTGACACTCTGGGATTGAGAGCCATTAACGCTTTTAGCTGAAACCTGCCATTGTTGAGACTCTATCCCGGTACTCAAGTGCAGCTTAATTTTGTTTTTATTAACATACTGCCATTGCTCAGGCGTTTGTTTGGCAGAGAATTCTTTTTTATTATCAGCCCAACTGACTAGCAGACTCGTATCTCTTTCCAGGTTATTACCTATGATGGTGATATGCTGGCGAGTATTTGAGCCAATCACAGGCTCTGGTTCAACCTGCGTAAGTATTGGATCCGCCATTGAAACAGACTCTTTGGCAGCAGATTCCTGGGATACCGGCTCCTTATCCGCAACATCTTGAGCTTTAGGTGGAGGCAATTCTTTGCTGTCTAAATTAGAATCCTCAACCTCAAGAACTTCCAACTCGGACACAGGCTCTTGACTTGTCATATCTTTTTCAATGTTTTTTACACCAACAGAAGTATCAATAGCTGTTTCGGGTGTTTTTTGTGCCTGAATTTTAAGCTGAGAGCTCTCTTGAGTGTTTTCCATATCCGGCTGTTGAACAGATTCTTCTTGAACCAGCACTGAACCTTGCGGGGGTAATTCAAGGGGGAGTAATTCAATCTTTTCTCTATCTGCCTGTTGAGAATCTGCCTGTTCAGATTTATCAAAGACACTATTGATAACAATCACCGCAACTAACAGTATACCAATAACGGCAATGGGTATAATAAATTTTGGCAGCACTGATGATGCTTCTTCATCAGTTAAATCTTTGATATCCTGCTCTTGACTATTTTGCTCTTGACTATCCTGGTCTCTATCAGCAAAGAAGGGAGCAACTGGCTGTCCTCCTAACTGCTCAATTTCTTCAAATTTTTCAGCCAGACGGCTTATTTGCTCTGATGCTCGATCACTTCTATCTGACTGTAATTCATCATCCTTCAGAGAGTCTATTAAATTTTCATTATGTGTCTGAAAAGAACCATCCTGCCCCAGGTTTAAGGAAGATTCATCAATAGAGTTATCTGTACCTGATTCAGGGCTGTCATTTGGCTCAAGGCTGTTCTCTGCTTCGAAATTATGACCAAATGCAACACTTTCAGCGTTATTTTTCTGATCATTTATACTGGGGTCTATATAATTTTCAGCCTTGCCGCTTGATTTCAGGAACTTATCAGCAAAAAAATTAATTTTTTCAGGTAATCCTTCAGAATTATTAAAAATGCTGTCAATGATTCGAGGAGTGAACGGTGATTCCCGATCATATCCGGCAACAGCCATTTTATGTCTTAAGTAGCCTGACACACCTTCTTTATCAAAACGACTCAGTGTAGCTATGTGAATAATTTCTCTGAAAGCTCTAAGTTCCGGACTCTGTAAGGATTCAGTAATTTCCTCTGATGCAAATACAATGATATTGACATAAGGCTCTTCATTTTGCTTTTGCTGGGAAAGTTGTATTAGAAAGCGCAGGGAATCAATCGACAGGATCTGCGCATTATCAACCAGCAACACGGGTTTAAACCCCAGCTGATTTATTTCTGCAAGTTGTGTCTCCAATACCTCCAGCAGTTCAGAGTGGCCACTATCAATTGCACCAAAGGCATCCAGAATTGCCTGAATGAGGGAAAGAGTATCATCCTGTTCACTGCTATTGATTTTCGCAACTCGCCAGTTATTATCAACTCGACTTGCAAGAGTTTCCAGAAAATGGCTTTTACCGACCCCGGACTCACCTATTATTACCTGAAAATTGCTTGAATAATCAATCAGGTGTTCCGTTGATTCTAATATTTGAGCACGGTTCTGATCCGCATAAAAATAGCGTTGATCAGCCGTTTTTTTAAATGGATTTTCTCTTAAGCCCAGTCTATCCAGTTGTGGCACATGTAACTCCCTATTTTACTGAATTTATTTACAAAAAGGTTCCTGTAAAGATTCTCGTCAAAACTTTTTCTTCAAAACACTCTCGTCAAACTATGTTAAAGTCAGCGGGTTAAATAATTTTTCATATTCTGAGATGGCAAAACGATCCGTCATTCCAGCGATATAGTCGGCAATCATTCTGGCCTGATGTCTTTCTTTATCTTGCGAAAATTCTTGTGGAAAAAGAGCCTCAGAGGCAGCAGAATCAATACGGTATTGTACATCCTTTGGTAAAACTCTGATATCACCCATAAACACCTCGAATAAAGAAAAAATAATTTTCGAAGCCTTTAAGCTCATGCGATGAACTCTATAATGACGATATAAGGTCTCATTGAGAAATTTTTTAAGTGCTTTATGCTGTAAATAGCCTGTTGCACTTAATTTTACCAGAGGGCTGGCTTGACGAATATCATCAATCGACTGCGGCTGCAGTTCTTTTATATTTTTCTGTGACGTCTCAATCAAATCCACAACCTGATAATTAATCATCCTGCGAATTGTTTCATAAATCATCCGTCTTTCAGAAATCGATGACCAGTTTTTACTGACTTCATCAAAATGCATGGCAAACAACGTCTGTTCCCGAAGCAGTTCCATCTCAATTAAACCCGCTCTTAAACCGTCATCCAGATCATGATTATTGTAGGCTATAGCATCAGCAAGATCGGCAACCTGA
>JAPVVU010000405.1 GCA_028571885.1 Gammaproteobacteria bacterium
TAGGAAGTTTACTTCCGTAAAAGTCATTATCCCAGTGATTAGGTAGAGTTGCTTTTATATGTTACCTAATCACTAAATAGTGACCAGCCTGTGCCTCTTCTATATTACGGGGTACAAATTCTCCATTACACTGTTTTTCCCTGACTGACATTGCCAAATGATCGATATAAGCCTGTAAATTGGTAAATCGGATGTTCTCACTCTGTTCAAAATCATCCATGCTTTGCTGCAGGATATTTATCTCATATTGATCTAATGAGTGGTAAATTGCTTGCAATTCTATTTGTTTCATCAATAATTAACTCTAGTATAGATTGAATGTTTGCATTTATAGCGTACTTTTTAACGTACTTTTAACTAAAAGATATGCAAATCTTATACCTGTTCTAAGAGCAATTTTTTGACGCCTGGATTCAACTTATAAGTTAAGCTTAACTTAATAATCACTATTACCATTTGGAAACTTTATTAATGACATTTAAAACAATATCACTTATCTCCTGTTTCCAAATTTTTCCTGTCATGCTATCTGCTCAGGTGACGCATGATAGCAATGAATCAACAAAACTGGAAACCTGGAAACTGGTTCAATCAGACTTTGAATTGCAACTGGTTCAACGTTTACCAGACCAAACTCGTGGTTTTTTTCAAGGCAGGGGATTTACTAAACAACAGGCAAATGACATTGCAACTCAATGTGTCCTGCAAGCCATTGTTAAAAATACGGCATCTAATAAGAAGAATCCTGCAATCTCTGTTTCACTTAAAGAATGGCGTATTAAAGTAAACGGGCAGATACAGAGTGTTAAACTAAAAGAAGATTGGGCTAAACAGTGGTCTCTAATTCAGGATGAAAGCCACCAGGTTAAAAAATCGGCTCAAATTGCTTTTCGCTGGGCAACCTTTCCAAGTCAACAAACATTTCAGCCTGGTGGTGATTATAACTGGGGCATGATCAGTTTTGGTCTGAAGCCTGGAGAAAAATTCGATCTTCATGTTTTCTGGAAAGCAGACGATCAATTAAGTGATGAATGGATTAGAGGTATGGAATGTCCAAAAGATTTATAATTATATCTATTCATATAAAAGCAGGATTCGTTTATGTTTAAATTTTTTTTTAAACCAGCTGTTGCAGTGCTCATTCTTTTTTTTACCAGTGCCGCCCTGGCAGAGCAATCATTAACCACGTTAACTGATCCTAAACTGGCTCCCAACTTTACCTTACTGGATATGGACGGAGTGAGCCATCAACTGTCTGATTACAAAGGTAAAACAGTGATCATCAATTTCTGGGCAACCTGGTGTCCTCCCTGTCGTGAAGAAATGCCTTCTATGGAACGCGCCTGGAATAAAATAAAAGATCAGAATATTATTATGTTTGCTATCAATGTGGGTGAAGATGAGGATACTATTTTTACCTTTTTAGGTGATTATCCAGTCAGTTTTACTATTTTATTGGATACCTCCGGAACAATGATTGATCAATGGCCAGTACAGGGTTTACCCACAACCTTTGTTATTTCTCCTGACGGCAAACTCGTCTACCGTGCCATTGGCGGCAGGGAATGGGATGATGAAGAATTGTTAGATTTAATTCGCAGTCTTAAACAGTAAAGTTTTTTTGGCCTGTCATTCGTTTTTCTGCAATGAAAAATAAGCAACCACAGGCTTTTTGTAAATAATACGCAGAATTAATAGTTACGAAAAATTTTGATAAAGAACGTATTACTATTTGAGTTTTAATTTTATTATGGTTATCTGGAAATTTTTATTACTCAGCTTATGCTTTATTTCGTCAGTTACCCTGGCCGCTGATGACATCTCGGAATTCGTCTTGCCAAATGGTTTGAAGATTATTGTTAAACCTGACAGTCGTTCACCCATTGTCGTCTTTCAAGTTTGGTATAAGGTCGGCTCAGCCAATGAACAGGAAGGTGACAGGGGAATTTCGCACTTACTCGAACATTTAATGTACCGGGGGATAAAAAATCCATCCTTAGCCGATGTTTATCAGAAAATGGGCACCATTGGTGCCAAAGGAAACGCATATACCACCAGGGACTATACTTACTATTATCATATTTTGCAGAAAAGCCATTTGCCTCTGGCTTTTGCCCTGGAAGCAGAACGTATGAAACATTTATTTATTGATGTGAAAGGATTTAATATCGAAAAAAATGTCATACGAGAAGAATGGTCTGACAGTATCAGCAGGGACCCTTATCTGCCAGCCAGTAATGCCTTATATCAAAATGCATTTGAGCATGAGGCTTATCAATTTCCGGTAATTGGGCAAATGGAAGATTTTGATGCATTAACATTGGCTCACGCTATAAAGTGGCACAAAGATCACTACACACCCGATAATGCCATATTGGTGATCGTTGGCGACGTCAAACCTTCAGAAGTTTTTGCTTTAGCCCAGGAATATTTTGCTGACATAGAAAAGAAAGCTAAGCTAGCAAATGATCGCTATCCCGAGGATAAAAATAAGCCGCTTCCAGATAAGCCTCTTCTAGATAAGAAAAGTGTCACACGTTTTGTCATGTCAGAACGCACCAAAGTAGCTATGATTTTACTTGCCTTTAAAGTCCCATCCATTAAGACATCTGAGCCGGCATGGGAAGCTTATGCTCTGGATGTACTGGCTGGATGGTTTGATAGTGGTCTGCATTCACGTCTGACCAAAGCACTGGTCAGAGACAGACAAGTTGCACATGAATTGTTTGTTAATTATTCACCGATGAACCGACAACAAAGTTTATTTATTATTGAGGCGACTCCAGCACATGATGTGTCAGTTAAACAATTGGAAAAGGCTATAAATGCAGAAATTAAACAGATTAGAAATGAAGAGATTAGCCCGGAAACTTTACAAAAAGTTAAAAATCAAA
>JAPVVU010000406.1 GCA_028571885.1 Gammaproteobacteria bacterium
ATTTGAAGCTGCTACATCTCAACATTAGGAAAAATTCATGTCATTAACATTTCGTTTTGGAGACTATCAACGTAAGCTTGGTCGTGCTTCTGAAACAATTAGCCTTATGCTTTTTCAGCCGCAACTGAAAAAGGATGCTCAAGGTAATCTGATCCCGCATAAACGCATGTCAGTCACGCTGACTAATAACGAAAAGTTTCGCCTTGTTTTTCCTTATTTGTCAGAGCGTTTTTTAGAGCAACTCAGGGCCGTTATCCCATTGGCCTTATACCTGATTTTATTTCAGATTATTGTGCTCCGCCAGGGAGGGGAAGATTATTTAAGTCTGACTGCCGGACTGTTTGCTGTGATTGTCGGGCTTATGTTCTTTATGGAGGGGCTTAAATTAGGACTGATGCCATTAGGTACACTGATTGGCTCCACCTTACCGAAAAAATTATCATTGCCTCTGGTGTTATTTATTACCACACTACTGGGCATTGGCGTGACTTTTGCTGAACCCGCCATTGGTGCGCTCAAAGCAGCCGGACAAAATGTCTCCGTTGAACAGGCTCCCTATCTCTATGCTATGCTCAATAGCTGGTCTGATAAACTGGTGCTGGTGGTCGGCGGCAGTGTGGGACTGGCAGCAGTGGTTGGTACGCTTCGCTTCGTTTATGGCTGGAGCTTGAAACCTTTGATTTACCTGGCTTTAACACCGGTAATAGTCTTGACACTTTTCGCATCGTCAGACAATGAATTACAACATATTATTGGTCTTGCATGGGATTGCGGAGCAGTGACTACCGGCCCGGTAACCGTGCCTCTGGTGCTTTCACTGGGAATTGGTATTGCTGCTTCAGCAGGTAAGGGTGATTCAGAATTGTCGGGTTTTGGTATTGTTACATTAGCCTCTTTATTTCCTATCATGGGGGTTTTTTTATTAGCACTCTATCTGTCTTTCAGCCTGTCTCCTGAAGAAATAATTGCCTCGGTCAAAGCCGCTGAAGGCTCTGCTCAGTTACTGACTACAGCCTGGTATGAGCGCAGTCCATGGCAGGAAATAGTCTCAGGTATACGTGCAATCGTTCCACTGGTACTGTTTTTGTTCTTTATTTATTTTGTTGTTTTGAAGGCAGCATTGCAGAATAAAGCGGAAATTATATTTGGTGTCGTGCTGACAATTATCGGCATGTGTCTGTTTAATATTGGTTTGACCTATGGCCTTTCAATGCTGGGCAGCAGTATTGGTAATGTCATTCCAGGGGCATTTATAGAAATGCCCGGCATGGAAAGCTCACCTATCTATAAATATGGTGTGGGTGTGACCATTGCTTTATTATTTGCCTGGGCACTGGGCTATGGTGCCACGATTGCTGAGCCGGCACTCAACGCGCTGGGTGAAACCACTGAGAGCTTAACCAATGGTGTCTTCAAAAAGAGCACTCTATTGAAAGCTGTGGCACTTGGCGTAGCTTTTGGTATAGCAATGGGTGTTGCTAAATTGGTGTTTCATCTTCCTCTTGTCTGGATATTGGTCCCCGGTTATCTGCTGGCAATGGTTTTGACTTATTTCTCCAGCGAACAGTTTGTCAATGTTGCCTGGGATAGCGCGGGAGTCACCACCGGACCTATTACTGTACCTCTGGTGCTGGCAATGGGATTAGGGATTGGTGAAGCAATGAATGCCGCAGAGGGATTTGGAATCCTTTGTCTGGCTTCAATTGGACCAATTATCAGTGTTATGGTAACAGGCTTATGGGCACGTCATCAGGAAAAAATTCAGACTCTTGTCATTACCGAAGAAGGGATACAAACAGCATTATGAAAGAAAATAAAATGATATATTTAACCAATATTTCTCAAATTACCTGTGTTGTGCAGGAAGGACTGGGCGAGGTCATTTTACAGGCCGCTCGAAATCTGGGAGTATCGACCGGTGCTATTAGCTACCATTCAAAAGGAACCGGTATGCGAGAGTTATTTGGTTTGTGGGGTGTGGCTGTGGACACAGAAAAAGATGTGGTCAGTATTCTGGTTGCCAGTGAACAAAAAGAGTTGCTTTTTGATGCGCTTTACCAGGCTGGTGGTCTGGATGATCCCGGAAAGGGATTTATGTATGTGAACCAACTGGAAAAAATGACCACCTATCTACCAGAAAACATGCTTAAATCTTTGGCTGAAAACCCGAGTGAACAGCATGGATAAGCACAACTCGATAAAGCATGACTCTATAAAACATAATAGTCCTCATGAGTCCGTAAAACTGATCACCTGCATCATTAATAGTGACGCTATTGGTAAAACATCCGAAAAAGAATTATTGCAGACTCTTTATGACGAACAAAAAATTGTTCGTGCCAATAGTATTCATTGTCGTGGCTACGCCCCGTTACATGAAACAAAACTAAAAAACAGTATGCTGCCGCAATCACATTTTGCTCGATTGATTGAAATCATTGTGCCTTCTGAAGAAGCGGATCAAGTGTTTGAATTTATCTTTCATAAACTCGGTATTGACCGACCTGGTGTAGGGGTGATGCATATTAAATCACTGGATTATTCCAGCGGCTTTTCAATACCAGAGACACTGTCCGTGACAGGCAATCATAAAGAATAAGCAACACACCAAGTGTTGTAAACTTTGTTTGTTATCTGATCACCGTCTTTATAATAAATTTCTTCTAAAATACCACTCACACGGGCACGTACCTGCAGTGAAGAACTCGCCTTTGTTTTCCCTGTATAGGGCATCCAGATAGGGATGTTTATAAAAATCTGATGATCATTTATTTCACAATGTCATAGAAATCATGCGTTGTTTGACTTCTGACTTATTGCATAGGTATTTTCATTTTCAGAAAGCTCATTCTCTATCATTGCTTCATCACCACATAACTGGTAATACTCATC
>JAPVVU010000407.1 GCA_028571885.1 Gammaproteobacteria bacterium
AAATTTATGTCTGTTGAAATGTATTAGGCCTGTCTTCTTCCTCTGCCTGATTATCAACATGTTCTTTAGCTTTTGAAACGGCATCTGTTACTGACTTGTCCATTTCTGCACGCTCATTGGTGGTGAGAAAAAAAGCCATATCAACATCGTGACGAACGTATCTGGAAGGCAGCATATTTAATGCAATACAGGCAATATCCTGTAAGTAGTCCTCATCAATGTTCCTGATATCTTCTACGAATGTTTGGATCAACTCCCTGACAACAAGAGTTTCGTAATAATTGTGAATTGAATCAAAACGCATAATGACTCCAGCCGGATTAATATTAGTTTTTTTATTTTAGCGTATGAGGCAGAGTTGTAGTTTCTTACCTTGCATTATCCTTGTTCTACCTATCCTTGTAATATGAGGTTAGTATGAAATGACTGAAAATCAAGTTTATTGACGTAATTTGAAGGTGGGTTTATTGTTAAGATTGATGAGATTATGTTTCAACAACCATTCCCGGGCATCTTCAGCATCCTCATTAAACCAGCGCTTTGCTGAACCCAGCCGAAAAGTATAGCCCCACTCATCCATATCGTGCATCATTGAGGTTTGATCCATTTCAGGTAAATAATCAGCGAGCAGGATCTGTAAATAACAGACGCCGTTTTCTTCATCGTAACCGCCTGAGGCATCGGTATTCAAATTTTCTCGTCTTAATTTATCCATACAAATATAGTGACAGGATTCATGCAGGGCTGAGTGAACAGGGGTATCGCGGCGCACATAAAGCTGGTCTTTTATAATGCCTGCTTCGGGTTCTCCAAACCAGGAGCCAGGAATGGGGGAGTTGTCATTTATCCAGTTAATGTGAATCTTATATCGGTATAGTAATGCCTCAAGAGTAGATTTTTGTTCGAAATTGCAAAAAAACATGATTATTTTCCAAAAAAAGTGGAATTTATAGAATATTGTATTATCCTAAAGTGAGATACACAGGAAAGTTAAATTAGTTTATATTGAATCTGTTGTAAGTTTGTGTTTTATAAGATTATTTTTTTGTAATTATTTTCTTGTTTTAAAGCCAGCAAATAACATGACGCAATAAAATAAAAAGGTAAGAAATATGAGGAAAAAACCTGATATTTTGCTCTTATTGTCAGTACTCGTTGTTTCTGGCGTAATTATCAGCAACTTTGTTTTTATCGGACATTCTGATAGAAGCGCAAAGAATTTGTCTTCACTCAATGCGCAATATTCACAAATTGAAACTGATATTGCCATGATCCATACGATGGATCATATTATGGAACAGTCTATAGAACAAGGCATAGCGGATCCGCTTAAGTCTCAAGTGTTAGCACGTATTGATTCGTCAAAGCAACAAATTCGCTAATGGCGAGTGTTTCAGCACGTCTTCCAGGATCAATATCACATTGAGTGATTTGTTCTGCACTTAATATTTTTTTCAGATTATTACGTAAGGTTTTTCGGCGTTGGGAAAAAGCAGCCCTGGCAATAAATGACAGGTCGGCGGGTTCTGCATTGTGCAGCTTTCCAGTCTTACTCATATCAGTCCTTGGAATCAGCAGAACAATGGCCGATTCAACCTTAGGTGCGGGATTAAATGCACCGGGTGGAACAATAAAAAGTTGTTCTGCATGACATAAGTATTGAACCAGAATACTTAAACGGCCATAAGTTTTTGAGCCAGGACCTGCCGTCATACGCTCAACCACCTCTTTTTGCAGCATAAAATGCATATCTTCAATAATATTGACATTTTCTAACAAATGAAAAATAAGCGGCGTTGAAATATTATAAGGCAGATTACCGACCAGTCTGAGTTTTTTGGGAGAGCCTTCAGCTGTTTTTGAAATAGAGCCATCAGCATGCAAAGAGTCGTCAGTCAATAAAGACGAAAAATCAAATTTCAAAGCATCAGCATTGTGAATTGAAAAATGTTCACAGGCTGAAAATTGACCTTCAAGAACGGGGATCAGATCCCTGTCCAATTCTATAACATCCAGTTGTCCGGCACTGCTGACTAAATGCTCTGTCAATGCCCCTTTTCCAGGGCCAATTTCAACAAGATGCTGCTCACCCGTTGCCGCAATGGAAGAAATAATGTGCTCAATCACATTGGGATCATGAAGAAAATTTTGCCCAAATCGTTTCCGCGCCTTATGATTCAATGGCTTACCCATATAAAACTCTTTATTCTCAAACGGTTATAAAACCCAACAGTGGTTTTATCCTCAGAAACCACCGAGTTAGGTTCTGATCACCAGGATAATGACTTTATACGGAAATAAATTTCCTAAAGTCCTAATAGGGTGCGATTACAACTATCTCCGATATTCGCACCAGTGATTATACCATTAAAAACCAATTACTATTTTTCATTTAGATAAAATGGTTTGGTTGTTGTGATAATGTGAAGAACCATTAATTTGAATCGTTATATATTGGTATTTTCAATAAAAATTTAATTGCTATGCAATAATATTTATCGACTTAAATCATCAAATATTCGACAGGTCGTGGTTATTGAAAGTGAAAATCGCCATAATTAGGCGATTTTTAAGCATCGTTCACTATTTTAAACAGTTTTGGTGGTTTTGTATGGTCTCTTTGAATACTCATCTAAAAAAAGATGAAATTTCTTCAATGGCTGGAATTGGTTGAAATATGCGTGATAAATTGACTTCTCGGCTCCAAAGAAGTCACTTTGAGCCACCACAGAAATTACTAAATGTGACCGCTTATTGTACTGAGTGACTATTTTGAAAACCCCTAAATCTCGTATATGCTCGGGTCTGAAATGGCTGCTTTTTGAATTAAATTTTAATCTTTAAAAAGTCCGTCAATCGCTCCTTAG
>JAPVVU010000408.1 GCA_028571885.1 Gammaproteobacteria bacterium
CAGTGGAATTACCCAGACAGGTAAAATGCCCCATCTTTCGCCCGGCTCTTGCTTCTCTCTTACCGTATAAATGCAGTTTAACATTGGGGTTTGATAAAAGTTGTGCCCAATCAGGTTCACCATTAGACCAGATATCACCTAAAATATTAAACATAACAACCGGTGATAAAAGTTCGACACTGCCTGCAGGCAAGCCGCACAACATTCTAACCTGCTGTTCAAATTGTGATGTCTTGCAGGCATCAATAGTATAATGCCCACTATTATGAGGTCTCGGGGCCACTTCGTTGATCAGGAGACGATCATCTGTAGTATAGAAAAATTCCACGGCCATAACACCGCAGTAATCCAGTTTCTCTGAAAATTGTGAGGCTTCATTGATAGCGACATCAAGAATTCGCTTTGGCATACTACTCGGAACCGCTGTATATTCCAGTATGCCGTTAACATGATGATTTTCACCAACAGGATAACAGGTAATTTCACCATCATAAGCACGAGCGAGGACAACAGAAACTTCAGTTGCAAGATTGACTTTTTCTTCCAGCACACAATGAACTGACCCCATATATTCAAATGCATTTATGGCTTCATCCAGGTTGTTAACGATTGCCTGACCTTTGCCATCATAACCAAAGCTGGCCACTTTCAAAATAGCAGTAGCGCCAATTTGTGTTAATGCAAAGTCTAAATCATCCTTTTCATAAATTGGGAAAAAACGTGCTGTTTCAAAACCATTATCAGCCAAAAATGTTTTTTCTGCAATGCGGTTTTGAGCAATTTCCACCGCAGCTGAAGAAGGTCTGACAGGAATAGACTGCTCAAGTTTTTTTAATGTATCGGATGGTATATTTTCAAATTCAGTCGTTATTGCATCACAATTATTACTCAGTTGCTCAATTGCCCATTGATCGCTATAGGAAGCATGAATGTGTTCATCGGCAATTCTACCTGCCGGGCTGTCAGGATCAGGGTCAAGTACAATCACATGATAACCCATTGCATGTGCGGCCATGACGAACATTCTTCCCAATTGGCCACCGCCAAGCATTCCCAGAGTTTTTCCCGGCAGAATCATGATGAATTCCTCATAAATAAATCTTTGTAAAAAGAGTTAAAAAAGTGCTTTACTCAGAAGGTAGTTCCATTTCTAAAACGGTCTGTGCCTGTTTTTCTCTGAATGCCTGTAGTTTATCAGCTATTGCCTGATCTTCAATAGATAGAATCGAAGCGGCATATAAACCCGCATTGGCCGCGCCTGCCTCACCAATAGCAAAGGTCGCAACAGGAATTCCTTTGGGCATTTGCACTATGGATAATAACGAGTCCATTCCTTTTAAATAGCGTGAATTAACTGGCACACCCAATATTGGTATCGTTGTCTTTGCAGCAAGCATTCCAGGAAGGTGTGCAGCACCGCCAGCACCTGCTATTATGCACTTTAAACCCCGATCTCTTGCCTGTTCTGCATATTGGTACAATAAATCAGGTGTTCGATGGGCAGAAACAACTTTTGCTTCATAAGGTATTCCCATGTCTTTCAGTTGCTGACAGGCGTTTTTCATTACCTCCCAGTCACTATTGCTGCCCATAACTACCCCGACAAGAGGTGCATCAACTACTACTTTTTCATTACTACTCATAAGTACTCGTCATTTTCTTGAGTCAAATTTGATAAAACTTCAACAAATCCGGTAAAAATCGTCAGTTACAAAAACAGAAAAAGGACGGCGATGCCGTCCTCTTTCATAAAAGAGAAAATTTTCTCTTTTCTTAATTTAATGTGTCCTATAATTATCTATATGCTAATTAGGACAATAAAAATTAAGATATTTTAGGATCAAGTTCGCCACTTGCATAACGACTGATCATGCTTTCTAAAGTTTGAACCTTAATCTTAGATGCATGACCTGCAGCACCAAAAGCTTCATAACGCGCCTTACAAATATCTTTCATTGCAGCAGTTGAGGCTTTAAGGAATTTACGAGGATCAAAGTTAGATGTATTTTCTGCCATGAATTTACGAACAGCGCCTGTTGATGCCATACGTAAATCAGTATCAATATTCACTTTACGAACACCATTTTTGATACCTTCAACAATCTCTCCAACAGGTACACCATAGGTCTGCCCCATATCACCACCATAGTTATTGATGATTTCTAACCATTCCTGAGGCACTGAAGAAGAACCATGCATAACCAGATGAGTATCAGGAATGCGTTTATGAATTTCAACAATACGGTCGATACGCAAAACATCGCCTTCTGGTTCTTTAGTGAATTTGTAAGCACCGTGTGAAGTACCAATAGCAATAGCTAAAGCGTCAACACCTGTGTCTTTAACGAAAGTAGCTGCTTCTTCAGGGTCAGTTAATAACTGATCCATGTCCAGTTTACCTTCAGCACCATGTCCATCTTCCTCACCCATCATGCCAGTTTCAAGTGAACCTAAACAACCCAGTTCGCCTTCAACAGAAACACCGCCGGCGTGTGCCATTTTAACCACTTCCAGCGTTGTATTAACATTGTATTCAAAGCTGGAAGGTGTCTTCATATCAGCCATCAAAGAGCCATCCATCATTACTGATGTAAAACCAGACTGGATAGAACGTAGACATACTGCAGGCTCGGAACCATGATCCTGATGCATAACAACAGGAATGTGTGGATACATTTCTACCGCTGCTGAAATCATGTGACGTAAGAACGGTTCGCCTGCATAAGAGCGAGCTCCTGCTGAACCCTGCATAATAACTGGAGAGTCTGTTTCATCTGCAGCTTGCATGATGGCATGAACCTGCTCCATGTTGTTCACATTAAAAGCGGGTAGACCAAAGCTGTTTTCTGCAGCATA
>JAPVVU010000409.1 GCA_028571885.1 Gammaproteobacteria bacterium
CGCTCGTAACTCGGTATTGAAGTCGAATGGTTCATCATCATCGCCAAAAGCAGAAGCGGCTGCATTGAGTATGGCCAACTTATATGATGTAAATTTCCACGTTTTTAATCACAAAAATTGATGCTATAAAGCAAAAACCCCCTTAAATAAGTTGATAAACTATTCAAGAGGGTATCTCCTGTTCTTTACGACAAAAATAGGAGAATTCCAATGTACCATTCCCTGCTTAACGATGCCACTTTTTACAACAGTCTTCTTGATCTTGACCGTCTAATTGCCGGGCAGATCAGAGAAGGACAATGCCCGTTGTGTTCCGGCAACTTGAACCAATCCCATTTCCTACGCAAACCTCGTGGTGTTCCCAATGGCACTCATCCCGATTACGCTGTTCGCTTTAGCTATTGTTGTGCGACGGAAGGCTGTCGAAAACGCTTTACTACACCTTCCATGCGTTTCTTGTCCCGTAAAGTCTATTCCAGTGTGATCATCTTCCTGGTATTTCTCTTCAACTCAAAATCGGATGAAGCCCGAGTAGAAAAACTCAATACGTTACTGGGTACCACTTTATCCGTCGAGACGGTTAGACGCTGGCGTCATTACTGGATAAAAATTGTGCCACAAAGCAATACCTGGAAACGCGCCGCATTTAGTCATGAACTTTGTGAAACACTACCGTCCTCTTTATTGGGCTTATTTCAATGCGCCCTGAAAGAACAGTTGTACAAGGGGGTGAAATGGCTCTTGCCGCTGACGACCGGAATCTATTTATTTGATGTGCCATTTCGTCTAACGGCCAGTGGATAAACCTGCGCAGAAGTTGCCATCGCGTCCATAAATTGATGCTTGTACAGTGTGATGACACCCATTAAATCATTCACACACAGGACAATTTATGACCAAAGAAAAACAATCACCCTTAACCCCATCAGAGCGGATGGGACAGTTTCGCCTGAAAATCATTGGTGGCCTGCTGGCCTCACCGCCTTCGAAAGGTGATTTAAACAACCAATTGCAGAGTTTGGCTCAAAAGCCCTGGCTACATCCTTTTTCGGGAGAAAACGTTCATTATGCTGCTTCCACCATGGAGCGTTGGTATTACAAAGCCAGAAAAGAGAAAGACAGTATTCTGAAAACACTGCGCACTCAGCCACGCAATGATAAGGGAGAGTGCAAATCAATTAATCAGGCAGTCTGTGATGCTTTGGTCAAACAATATGCCGAGCATGACAGCTGGAGTGTGCAACTACACTATGACAACCTGATGGTTCGTCTTGAAGATGAAACGCTACAAGCATCAAAACCCTCTTATTCCAGTGTACTGCGATACATGCGAGCAAAAGGGATGCGCCGTAAAGGCAAGCGAAAAGGGCCTAACTCACCTGGCGCTAAAAAAGCGGCGAAGCGTCTGGAACAACGAGAGGTTCGTAGCTATGAGGTGGATTACGTTAACGGCTTGTGGCATTTAGATTTCCATCACGGCTCACTGGATGTCTTAAATGGTCAGGGGGAATGGGTAAAGCCATTATTACTCGCCATTATGGATGATCGCTCACGGCTGATTTGTCATATGCAGTGGTATTACTCAGAAGACACGGAGTGTCTGGTTCACGGCTATTGCCAGGCCTTACAGAAAAGAGCATTGCCTCGTAGCCTGATGAGTGATAACGGCAGTGCTATGATTTCGGGTGAGTTTACCCGTGGATTACTGGAACTGGGCATTGAGCATAAAAAAACACTCCCTTATTCAGCCTATCAAAACGGAAAACAAGAGACGTTTTGGGCGAATGTTGAGGGGCGATTATTGGCTATGATGGAAGATCAGGAAAACCGGACACTGCGGCAACTTAACCAGGCCACTCAGGCCTGGGTTGAGGGTGATTATCATCAAAAAAGCAATGAAGCACTCAAAGGCCAGACGCCCATTGACTGTTACCTGAATCATCAAAATGTGGGACGCGAGTGTCCCGACAGTCATTCTCTACGACAAGCTTTTCGCAGACTGGCTAAACGAAAGCAGCGATACTCCGACGGCACCATCAGTCTGGAGGGCAAGCGTTTTGAAGTGCCTGACAGGTATCATGGTTTGATTTATATCAGCGTTCGTTATGCGATTTGGGATTTATCGGTGATTGATATGGTGGATCCCGATACCTCCAGCATTCTGACTCAACTCTACCCACAAAATAAATCCGCCAACGCCAACAGCCAGCGTCGTCAACGTCATAGCGAACCACCATCACAACCTCAATCACAAGAGTTACCGTTTAAAGAAACGCCGGCGTTGCTGAAAAAGCTGTTAAATGACCATGCGGCGACCGGCTTACCACAAGCTTACATTCCCAAAGACGAGATAGGAGAACCCCAATGAATCAAACATTACACGCCCTTTATGGGCTGAAATGGAATCCATTCAGTCCCGATATTCCAACCGAAGCGCTGTATATTCCACCACCGGTTGAACACTTTATCTGGCGTATTGAAAATACGCATGTCCAGGAGGGAGGATTTGCTCTGATTGTGGGCGATCCAGGTACGGGAAAAAGCTGTCTGTTACGACTGTTATCTGAAAAGTTGAATCAGGTACAGGGACTGACGGTGGGCACCTTTACTCATCCACAAAGCAGTGTCAGGGACTTTTATCATGAACTGGGTGATATGTTTGATATCCCCATCAAAGCGCACAACCGATGGCACAGTTTTAAATCCTTACGCCAGAAGTGGCAAAACCATATTGAAAATAACTGCATCAAACCCGTTTTGCTGATTGATGAGGCTCAGGAAATGCAAACCAGTGTCATGAATGAATTACGTTTGCTGAACAGTCACCGTTATGACTC
>JAPVVU010000410.1 GCA_028571885.1 Gammaproteobacteria bacterium
ATCTGTTATTTTGACAACGCCTTATTTTGACAAGCAGGAAAAAAAATGCCCAATCATAGTGCAACTAAATATAATATTTCTATCGATGTCAAAGTACAGTACATAGAAGAACAGTCCTCCCCAGATGACAATCGATATGTTTTTTCATATACAATCAATATGCTCAATAAGGGGACAGAAAACGCACAACTTATCTCTCGTCACTGGATTATCACTGATGCCGAAGGTAAAACTCAGGAAGTCAAAGGCCCGGGCGTGGTCGGCGAACATCCTTATTTAAAACCCGGTGAAGATTTCACTTATACCAGCGGCACGATCATTCATACACCCGTAGGCAGTATGCAGGGAAGCTATCAGATGAAAGCGGATGATGGCCAGATGTTTGATGCTGAAGTGCATCCATTTACCCTGACCAAACCCCAATTTCTTCATTGATTGCCGGCATCCGTTTTTCTCAATAAAAAATTAACCAGCGGATTCTTGTTTTATTTTATAAAAATTAAGACTATACTGAGAGTATTAGTTGAAATTTATGATGCTTAACAAATAAAATTCCAGGACTCAAGAGAGAAGCACCGTGGTAAACAAGATAGGAAAAATCGGGCAATTCATATTCAGTTTTTTTGCTATGATCATCACTCTATTGTCTTTCACACTGCTCTCATTGCAGATTGTTTTTATTAGTATTATCTGGATGTTCACCAGCTTTTTCAGCCACTTAAGCTATAAACTGTCCAACTTAAGTTACAAGTGGAATTGAACAATAAGCAATCCGACCTGGTTAGCCTTTACTTCTCCCTCTGCACTCTAATCTGAAATAATTTTCTTTTATTATACTGCGAAGTAACTTAAAGAACATGAACATACTTGACCGCTATATTATTAAAACTGTTATTTATTCAACTCTGCTGTTTTTGCTCATTATTTTATCCCTCTATGGTTTTATTGTCCTGGCAGACAGCTTTAAATATGTTGGCAAAGGCAGCTTTGACATAGAAGATGCTTTCTATTACACCCTTCTCACCATGCCCAGGCGTATGTACCAGCTCTTTTCTTTTTCTGTACTTTTAGGTGCTATGATGGGACTCGGCGCATTAAATAGTAATAATGAACTGGTTGCAATCCGTGCAGCTGGCGTTTCAGTTTACAAAATTATTTTTTCTGTCATGAAAGCGGCATTTATTTTGGCAGCCTTCATTTTTATAGTAGGTGAATATATCATTCCTGTTACTGAAAAAATGGCAGAAAATCACTGGTCAACACAAGTTAAAGGCACAACCAGCACTGTTTCAGATGATGCTATCTGGATACGGGACGGAGACACCTTCACAAAAATACACTCCATCACGTCCGATAATACGCTGGGAAATATCAGTATTTTTACCTTTGCTGAGGATAAAACACTTAAAGTAAGCACCCGGGCAAACAGCGCTCACTACGATGGAGAAGACTGGATTTTAAAAGGTATTAAACAAACATTTATTACCGAGGATAAAGTCATCACCAATCGAATAGACCAGGCACGCTGGCCAACCCTTCTGGATCTGGAGCTTGTTGATGTTATTATTTCCAGATTAGAAAACTTATCAGCATTCGGACTTTATCGTTATTCAAGCTATCTGGATGCTAATAACCTCAAAAGTGACCAATATTGGTTAGCATTTTGGAATAAACTGGTTCAGCCGTTTTCCATTGCCGCGATGCTCTTGCTGTCAGTACCCTTTGTCTTTAATTCTTCACGTACCAGCAATGCTGGTAGTCGCCTTATGATCGGCATATTTATCGGTATTATTTTTACCATAACGAATAAAATTACCGCCCAGTTCTCTTTGGTCTATGATATATATCCATTAATCGGTGCCGGCTTTATAACAATAAGTACATTTATTATTGCCGCATTTCTTATCCGGCGGATGACCTAGTTCAAAAAAACAATAGAATATTGGTACTTTATTAAATACTAATTAACTATTATAACTAAAACGACTATAATATCAGGTTGAATTTATAATTATTGTTTAAGGACTAACAGGTATTCTATTTGAAACACCTATTTATCAGTTTATTACTGTGCTTTTGTCTCATAACACCATCAGTTGCCGCCAAGCATTATAATAATGACTGGCGCTCTATGCCGTTTGTCGAGATGATGGTCACAATGATGAAGGTCATGAACCAGATTCTGGGTGGCAATAACTCGTTTTCTGGAATCAATCCCTATTCCCCTGTATTCATGCCTGGTATGGTAAACGGTATGAATGGCCTGGGTGCCTTTAACAATCTGCCTATGGCCCCTGGCGGTATGAATTCATTACCTTTTAACAGCCTGACAAACCCTCTGCTCGATAGCTTTCAGACAGGTCAAAACGCTTCGCCATTTGGTTCAAACACGAGTGGCTCAAGTCAAAACAGTGCCAGCGGTAGTTTTTGGGATCCTGATGCTCAGAATCAGAATGTCAATTCTATTGCAAAGATAGACAATAACTCACTTAATGGTATCTGGCAGGCTTCAACAGGCGATGTGATTGCAATCTATAATAACAATCGATTTCTTTGGTCAGACGGCGGAGCGCGCAATATTGCGGGACATCTGGCGATCAAGGGCAACAATTTGATTGCTTATGTTCCAGCAAAAAACACCACCCTGTACTTCCAGTTTTATATGCAACCGGGACAGTTTATTGTCCGGGATAAAAACGCCAGGACTTATACTTTTAAACGTATTCATTAGAAGAGAAGTTGTAAGTTGTAAGTTGTAAATCAAAAGCAAGAGAAAAAAGTTATAAGACTTAAATCTTAAGAC
>JAPVVU010000411.1 GCA_028571885.1 Gammaproteobacteria bacterium
AAATTTTCGATTTTTGATTAAATAATAGGTAAGATGTGAAAAAAGAAGTTTTCAATTCTAAATCAATTCTCTGAATAAACGGTATTTTGGGAGTGAATTATGAATAAAATAAGCAGTCTATAGGATAATGAAATGGTTGATACAATTGTAAAAGATCGTCGGGTTCAGTCACGCTCTATCATCGAATCTCTGGTTAATTCCCGTACTGAAACCCTGGCACAATATAAAGAAGTGATGTCTTATCAGCCATTTGAATTGAATGAAACACTTAAGGAAGTATTGGAAGATTTTTGTGAATCGATGGTCGATTATAGTGCTAAAGCACATTTTAACCTTTACAATTATCTAGAAAATAATAAAGAACGCCGTCAGAGTGTGCTAAAAATAGCAGATAGTGTTTATCCAGAACTTGTTGATAACACACAAAAAATACTTGATTTTCATGATAAATATAATAGTGATGTTGCAGCGATGGAATGTGATAAATTGGAAACTTGTCTGAATTCAGTGGGTGAATTACTGGCGGATCGATTCAGCCTTGAAGATGATGTGATTAATGCTTTACTGGCTGTAGAAAGCGCCTGAAAGGGACGTTCAAAAAGTGTTTTTTTGGGTAAAGCTCATATTGGGAAGGTGGGTGCAGCGTTCTGGACGCTTGAACACATCCATGTGCCGCTCTTCCTCGATATGACCGCCAGGGATGGTGGAAATGCAGCACGATGCATGGATGCCGGAGTTGTCCATGCAAGAGTTGTCCATGTCTCGAACCAGAAGTAGGCGTCCCGAGGCGAAGTCCCAGTCAGACAAACCAGTCCTCCCATCGTTTCAAGAGACAACTATCCCAACGACCCCCTTCTTCATGTTTCATTAAAATTCACAAACAAATTTATATAAACTCTTCACATAAAAAAAGACTTCGGAAAATCTATTTAAAATAGGAACTTCTTTTACTATGCAACAATTGACACGCTTGCTTGATATTATGTCTGCTCTTAGAAATCCTGATAGTGGTTGTCCATGGGATCTTAAACAGGATTATAAATCACTGGTGCCTTATACATTGGAAGAAGCTTATGAAGTGGCTGAAGCAATTGAACTGGGAGATATGGATGAGGTCAAAAAAGAACTGGGTGATTTACTGTTTCAGGTCGTCTTTTATGCTCAATTAGCCAAAGAAGAAGGGCTGTTTGATTTTGATGATATTGCAGGAGCTATTGCTGATAAGATGGTTTCCCGGCATCCTCATGTATTTTCTGATCATCAATATGAAAATGAAGAGGCTTTCCTTAAAGCCTGGGAACAGCAAAAAGAAATTGAAAAGCAGCAGGCACTGCAAGAAAAATCTGAACACTTCTCTAAACAGCCGCAATCTAAGCAATCAGGGTCTAAAGAAGAGCCTGTTAGTCTGATGGATGGCATCAGTAAAATCTTACCCGCTATGACCCGAGCGGTTAAAATACAGAAAAAAGCGACTCATATTGGTTTTGACTGGGTATGTGCAGAAGATGTACTGCCAAAAATTGCAGAAGAACTAGATGAACTGTCAGTAGAATTAAAACATTATGAGTCAGAAAAAGCAGAAAACTTTACTGATCAAGTTGAAGGCCCTATTGATCAAGTTGAAGACTCTATTGATCAAGTTGAAGACTCTATCAAGCGAATTGAAGAAGAATTGGGTGATGTTCTGTTTAGTTGTGTTAATCTGGCCCGAAAACTAAAAATTGATCCTGAGAAGGCTTTGCGGATGAGTAACCATAAGTTTACTCAGAGATTTAGAAAGATGGAGCAATATTATCAATCTGATCGACAGCAGATGGAACAGGCTTCCCTTGAGCAACTGGAACAGGTTTGGCAGTCTGTTAAGTTCTCTATTAAATGACCAATATAACTTGACCACTACAGTATATATTTATTAAGAGTGAATTAATCTTTACTATCAACAACAATAGTAATGCGGAAGTAAACAAAGAATTAATATGAAATGAGTTTTAAGTGTTTAATCGTATTAATACTTTATTTAAGAAGATAATTACGAATGATTCAATAGCTGCTCAATTTTCCATAATAACTGCTCTTTATCAATCGGCTTTTTGAGAGAAAATTGATGAATATTATCAGTAGCGAGACGCACATTATCTTTGTTCACAAACATAATGGGAACTTTTTGGTACTGCTGATGATTTTTGAGAATATTTGTTGTTTCCTGACTGTCCTGAATGGGCATTGAATCCCCAATCATCAATAAATCAGGTAATCGTTCCTCCATGCTTTTTATACACTCACCGCCGGTGGGAATGAAAAAAAAATCAAATTCACCTGCTAATGTATCCGACATAAGAAAGCAATTAGTTAATCTATCATCTGCAAATAGTATATAGGGTCTTGAGTTCATAGCTGACCTCCTGGATGTTGTTTTTAACTATTTTAGCAAATTCTTATGACACTTTTTTTACATTAATATGACAAGAGCCAATTATTTAAACTTAAGGGACTAAATAACTGAATATTTAATATAAAATCCAGGATGTCATTGTGTGTCTGATTGTTAAGGTAAGATACATTTATTGGGACTTGTTGAATAAAGTCCCAGTAGATTGAATATCAATCTACATAAGAATGGTCGCTACTCGGGTAATCTTAATATTAATGGTTCATCACAAAATGCGTACTTTTCCATGTGACAGAAAAACCACCAGAGCAGACAGATTAAAAGATGTGGTTGTCGTTCGAAAATGATGTTTAAATTCAGAAGTTGGGGAGGCGTGGTTGGCTTTGCAGTGGACGCTTCAAGTACGTCCAT
>JAPVVU010000412.1 GCA_028571885.1 Gammaproteobacteria bacterium
GCTGACCATTGCTTCATTCTTTCTTCGTATGCTTTACGAGCAGCCTGCATTTGAGCTTGCTGTTGCTTTTGCATGCCCTGCATACGTTTCTGATGCGCTTCCATCTGAGCTTTTTGTTGTGCAGTTGGTGCTGGAGCAGCCATAGGTGCACGTACAGGCGCACGCATAGGTGCTTGCATCATTGGTGCTTGACGATAACCACCGTAACCACCGTTGTCTGAATACTGGTTATAACCATCAAAATTGGTGTTCATGTTGTTGTAACCATTGTAGCGGCTGTTACCACTTCCGTAAGCTGAACCACGGGTGTTGCCTTTACCACGACCACGGCCACGTGCTTTGATAGTGATTTCAACATCACCGTCCATATCCGCATCACCAGAACCGTCGCCCCAACCATTACCATAGCCATTGCCATAAGCATTGTTGTTCCAGTTGTTATTGCCAGCGCCATTCCAGTTAGTGTTGCTGTTGCCGTCGCCAAACGGGTTCCATGAATCAGATGCAGAAACAGTCATAGACGCAGTAGTAGCAGCGATTGCTGCAGCAATTAATAATTTTTTCATTTTATACTCTCCAAAAATAGTTTTTTAATGTGTTTATTACCAGACTCTTTTTTTTCTGCAACCAGGCAGATTAAAAGAGGATGTTCATATGAAACATAATGTGTTTACATCTATTTCGGATTGATAAAAACATAAACGCATTGACACAATGGGTTTTGTTCTTTCAATCTCTTTATTTAGTGAAGTAAGTATATCTCTGAATTTTAATATAAGCAACCATTAATATAAAAAAAAGTGCTTTTTTTTATATCTTCTGATTCATCCTAAGTGCTTGTATATATTGAACTAAGGGTTAACCCTAGGTAAAGTGCCCCGCAAAAGAGTTTTTTCAAAAAAGACTATTTATTATAAGGGAATATTAATTTTGCCGTGTTTGTTCCTTTACCCTGCAGAAGCATAATAAGTCTCTTTAAGCCGCAATTAAAGTATTGGTTCAAGTGACAGCCATAAGCCTTCACTGATTTCATTCTGAGCCTTTTCATTAGGGTGAAGACCATCCACCTGCATTAATTCCGGCCTGACTGCAATATTCTCAAGCAGGAACGGCAGCAGGGTCAGCGAATATTTCTTTGCCAGATCGTGATATATCTGCTTGAAAGCCCGGGTGTATTTTTTTCCATAATTAGGGGGAATGATGATTTCCATTAAAAACACTTCGGCTTTTGCTGTAAGACAGGATTGAATCAATAATTCCAGATTACTTCTTATATGGCGCAGGGACAAACCTCGTAAACCATCATTTGCCCCCAACTCAATGAGCACCAGTTCAGGCTGAAATTGATCCAGTGCTTTGGGTAAGCGGTTAAGACCATTCGCCGTTGTGTCACCACTGATGCTGGCATTGATTAATTGTATCTGTTTATTTTGGGCATCTAATTTTTTTTGCAGTAAATCTGTCCAGTTACTGCCCTGAGCAATGCCATAACCGGCACTTAAGCTATCGCCCAGAATTAATAATGTTTTATTGGCCGGCGCTTTTGCTGCACTGACATCTCCATAGGAAAGGGCTATCATTAAACCAATCAGGATTATTGTGGTCAGAAGGAAGATAGATGATAATTTTTGCTGTATATTCGTCTGGGATTTCATAATAAGGTGCAGAGTATCTGGCACTGCCTGTCCTCCAGGAGGTTTTGTTTTGTTAATAGTGAACAGCTTAGCAAAAAATATCATAACACCCAATGCTCATTTAGAGATTTTAAAGAATATTAACTTTCAGCTTAAAGCTGGAGAATCAATGGCCATTACGGGTGAATCGGGTTCGGGTAAATCAACACTGCTGTCTTTGCTGGCAGGCCTGGATACACCCAGTTCAGGACAGGTTGAAATTGATGGTCAGTCTCTGACTGAACTGGATGAAGAAGGCAGGGCACATCTTCGGCAGGATAAAATTGGTTTTGTGTTTCAGTCTTTCCATTTAATTCCTGCCATGAGTGCACTGGATAATGTGATGCTGCCGCTGGAACTTAAAGGGGAAAAAAATGCTCAGCAGCAGGCTCTGAAGCTTTTGCAGCGGGTGGGTTTGTCAGAGCGCAGTGATCATAGACCACTGCAGCTATCGGGTGGAGAACAACAGCGAGTGGCTATTGCCAGAGCTTTTGCCGGTAATCCGGGTATTTTATTTGCTGATGAGCCGACCGGTAATCTGGATCAACGCAGTGGTGAAAACATTATTGACCTCTTGTTCAAACTTAACCGGGAACAGGGGACTACTTTAGTGCTGGTGACTCATGATCAATCACTGGCAAAGGCTTGTCAGCGACACTTTCAACTGGATCATGGTTGTTTACAGGAGGTGATTGATGCTGCACCTGCTGCATCTGAAACGACTGCTTCTATGCATGAGAACAATGGATGATACTAACCCTCAGGCTTGCCTTTAAATTATTTAAAAGTGAATTTAAATATGGTGAATTAACCTTACTCTTTCTCTCACTGGTTATTGCCACAGGCAGTTTAAGCAGTGTCGGCTTTTTAATTCAACGTATTGACGGCTCAATGAGCAGCCATGCTGATCAGCTTAATGGTGCAGAGCTGATTTTAAAGTCATCGGCTGCTGTTCCACAAAGTTGGCTGGATAAGGCAGAGGCTTTTAAATTAGAACAGGCCCGGATGCAGGCTTTTCCCAGTATGCTGGTGGTTAATGATGAATTTAAACTGGCGCAGATTAAAGCGGTGTCAGATAACTTCCCCTTACAGGGTGAGCTTCGCGTCAGACAAGAAAC
>JAPVVU010000413.1 GCA_028571885.1 Gammaproteobacteria bacterium
AAAAATAGCTTTGATCGAATGAGGCAGTTGTCCTATTTAATTCCACTGCTAAAAGTTGATTCTCAATTTATTGATGTCTCTATGCCTGTTGATGACTCTGTGCTAGTTGAAGACTCTTTACCTGTTGATGACTCTCTGCTGGCTGAAGACTCTCCGCTGGTTGAAGACTCTCCGCTGGTTGAAGACTCTTTGTTGGTTGAAGACTCCTTCCCCCAACAATTACAAAAAATTATTAAACAGCATATTTCTTTACTGCAAATTGAGTATGGTCTGAACAGTCTTTATTATTTTCAAAATACTGAATGGCCTCTGGTTGTCTGGAATGGTCTTCAGCTTCCAGAATCTGTCCGAAAAATGCTCAGAAAAAGTTTGAAATCGGAACAGCCGGGAAGTCTCCTTGAGTGTCATGAGCAATGTAATTTGTATACGATGACACCACTTTTACATGAAAATGGTGAAACAGGTATTTTATTACTGGGTGTTTCATTGACCGATTTAGTGATTGAATTTGCCAGTATATCTAATGCTGATATCGGGATCGTTACTTATGCTAATACTTCAAATAATACAATGGATGAATCATCGTACCTAAAAGAATGGAATGCCAGGCTTTTGGCCATAAGTCATGCTGTTCAGCAACGAACTTTGATGGAATATTTCTCAAAAATATATAGCTTAGAGGAATCTATTGATAAGATAAATCAAATAACATGGCTTAATAAAGCATATGAAGTTCAATTGATTCCATTGAATAAATCTGTTTATAAACAAAGCGCTATGACTCTGGTTATTAGTGATGTTTCAGATGAACTGGCAACAATTAAGGAAATGACATTAAAAACTTTCAACACAGGGTTACTGGGCTTGTTAATTTCAGAGTTATTGCTTTTTATGATCCTCTGGTTTCCAATGCGCAAGATTACCCGAATTGTCGAAGTTTTGCCCTTATTTGCTCAAAAATCCTACAGTAAAATTCGTGAACAACTCAATGTTTCAAAAAGAAAATTATTATTTTATGATGAAACTGGTTTGTTATCAAACTCAGTTGTTGCTTTATCTCTGCAGCTGGAAAATTTGAACCAGCAAATTGATCATAAAACCCAGGGACTCATTTTACGTTCTGATGAATTAGCAAAAGAGAAAGAATTTATTGCAGGATTATTGGAAACCACTCAGGCGATTATTCTGACACAAGATGCTCATGGCAGAATTAAAATGCTTAATTCCAAAGGCTGGAGCCTAATTGCTTATGAGGCAAATGGTATTATTGATTCCTACTTTGATGACATTTTAATCAATGATGATTTGAAACGCGATGTGGTGGCAAAGCTTAATGAGATTCGCAGAGGTGATAGAGAACATTTTCATCATGAAGCAGAAATTCATAGCACTAGTGCCTCGCCATGTACAATTTCCTGGTATCATTCTCTGCTTTCTATTCGCGGTGATGATGGTGCAGTAATGCTTTCAGTTGGTATTGATATTACGGAGCGTAGAGTAGCACAAGAACAATTAGAGTGGATTGCTGATCATGATCCTATGACCAGGTTATATAACCGTCGTCATTTTCAAGCTGAGTTGGAGCGTATTTTATCAATTGCTCGACAATATGAAAAGAGTGGTGCTCTATTATATTTTGATGTTGATCATTTCAAGTATTTGAATGATACTCAGGGGCATCAGGCGGGTGATCAAATGCTGATACTCATTGCTGAAAAGCTGAAGACAATACTTAAGCGACCTGACCTGATTGCTCGTCTGGGAGGTGATGAATTTGCGGTTGTTTTATCAGAAGCAGATGAAGCTGTTGCTAAAAAAGTTGCCCAGAGGATTATTGATGGTGTGCGTTTAATTGAAACCAATATATTAGGTGGGACTCATAAAATTTCAGTAAGCATTGGTGTTGTATTGTTCCCCAATGATGGCTTCAATATTCCCGATTTAATGGCTAATGCCGATCTGGCGATGTATGAGGCGAAAGAGAAAAAAAGAGGCAGCTATCATGTGTTCTCATCGCATGATCAGGTGCGTGAGCGGGTCAATCAGTTAATGCTCAGAAAAGAGCGCATTGAAAGCGCAATTATAGAAGATCGCTTTATGCTTTATTTTCAACCCATTATGAATGTTAAAACAGGTGAAATTAAGCGTTATGAAACATTGATTCGGTTGAGGGAAAATGATGGAACAATTCAATATCCTGATTCTTTTATTCCTGAAGCAGAACAATTAGGAATTATTGGTGAAATAGATAAGTTGGTGATGGGGAAAGCCATACAGGCATTAAGTGATTTTACTGCTGAGGGATTTGATATAAGTTTATCGGTGAATTTATCCGGCAAGGCAATGGATAATCCTGAGATTCTTATCTTAATTAAATCATTATTGAAAAAGTATAAAGTTGAACCTTCTCGGCTGATCATTGAGATCACTGAAACAGCTGCGGTTTCAGATATCGTGGGAGCAGAACGTTTAATGCGCGAAATTAGAGAATTAGGCTGCTGCTTTGCACTTGATGATTTTGGTGTTGGCTTTTCATCCTTCTTCTATCTTAAACAGTTACCCGTTGATTACGTTAAACTGGATGGTATGTTTATTCGTCAATTACCTTATAGTGATGAAGATCAGATTTTTGTCAAAGCCTTAAATGAAATGGCCCATGGACTAGGAAAACAGACAGTTGCTGAATTTGTTGAAGATGAAAAAATTCTGGAGATGTTAGAAAAGTATGATGTGGATTATGCACAGGGCTATTATATCGGCAA
>JAPVVU010000414.1 GCA_028571885.1 Gammaproteobacteria bacterium
CCTGCTTGGCCTGAACTTCTTCAAAACTCTGGATATAACGTCTGGCCACTGTGCCGTTAAAAGGCGCTTTCAGTTCAGTATAAACGAGCTGTTGTTTAGCAAGGTTTAGGTCTGCCTGAGCACTAAGAAAGGCAGATTCTAACTTGTCATAATCCATTTTCGAAATATGGCCTTCTTTAATCAGTTTCTTACCCCGATTATAATCATTCGATGCCCGGGTAAATAATGCTTTCTTATCATTGACTGTAATTTGAAAATCCGTCGGATCCAGTTTGGCAATGGTATCACCCTCAGCCACTAAATCCCCTTCCTTAACCAGTAACTCCTGCACCTTACCTGAAACACGAAAAGCCAGATCGGCTTTCCTGTTGGCATCAATACGTCCTGGAAAATGTCTTATACCACCTGCATCGGGTGTTTCAACAACAATTGTTTTAACGGGCCTGACTTCTGCAACCTTTGCAACTTCCTGTTTTTTACTGCAGCCTGAGGTTAACCCGAGTATTAATACAGCAATCATTAACATTAATAAGCTAAATGAGTGAAATCTTTTCATCATTATTCCATTAGTCTAATTGTGAAGGGGTAGTTAAAGGGTAAGTTAAAAATCTATTGTAATGTCAATTATCATTTAAATATAGAAAAATTTTGCTGAATACTCTTTATGATGTATTATCCTTCGTAAATCGGTTGAATCCCCGCAGCTGAATGACGATCCGTAAACAAAGGACATAATATGGAATTTATTGATAATACTCTGGCTCTGCAATCATTTTTCACTGTTACTTTAGCCATTCTTGTTTTGTTTATTGGTAAAGGACTGAATCTGCGCTTTGCCGTACTGCGCAATTTTAATATCCCAGAGCCCGTCGTTGGCGGTCTGTTATTTTCCATTTTATTCGCTATTGTGCATTTCAGTGTCGGCATATCAGTTGAATTTGATTTACAAGCCAGAGATATCATGCTGGTGTATTTCTTTACTACTATCGGCCTGAGTTCCAATATAATGGATCTGATTAAAGGCGGCAAACCACTTATAATTCTATTAGCTGCCACTATTTTTTATATGATTATACAAAATATTGTGGGCATTTCTGTAGCATCGTTATTCGGTCTGGAGCCTGTTGTGGGCATGTTAGGCGGCACAGTATCACTTATCGGCGGTCATGGTACTGCTATTGCGTGGGCACCCACTTTTGTGGAGAAGTTCGGCATTCATAATGCCATGGAAATGGCTATTGCCTGTGCCACATTCGGATTAATTTTAGCCAGTTTAATGGGCGGCCCCATTGCCAGCTATCTGATTAAAAAACATGATTTAAAACCGGAACAATCAGAAGAACTGGATGTCGGTGTGTCTTACGATGAGGAAAATATTCAAATTGATTATTTTTCTTTTTTACATGCCATATTAGTCATTCATTTTAGTATTATTATTGGTTATTTCCTCAATGAAAGTCTTGAAGAAGCGGGCCTGAAACTGCCGCTTTTTGTGACCTGTTTATTTGCCGGTATCATAATCAGCAGTTTTATTACCCCAAAAGCTGAAAAAAGATTCAAATGGCTGGATTGGCATGCCCGGAGAACAGCGATGGCGCTTATTGCCGATATTTCACTGGGTATATTCCTGTCAATGTCATTAATGAGTATGCAGTTATGGGTGATTGTTGATCTGGCCGGGCCTATTCTGGCAATCATCACCACCCAGCTTGTTGTCGCCGCAGCCATCACACTGTTTGTCATTTTCAAAATTATGGGTCGAACCTATGATGCTGCCGTTATCTGTTCAGGATTTGGGGGTATTTCACTGGGCTCAACAGCGACTGCCATGGCTAATATGACCGCAGTGACACAACGTTATGGCGCATCGCATCTGGCCTTTCTCATCGTTCCTCTAGTCTGTGCGTTTTTTGTTGATTTAGTCAATGTCGTCCTGATACAAACTTTAATTGGCTATTTTAGTTAGTCATTCAGAAGCCTTTAGCCAGACAGGAGCCTTTAGCCAAAAAAGAGTCCTTTAGCTAAAAAAGAGCCTTTTAGCCAAACTTAAGAAATTTCTGGTTGCCTGATTAAATCTCAATCCATTACAATAGAGCAATCAGGTCAAGTCAGGAATTATTAAGTGTCAGACAATCAGAATTCATCTCAGGTATCCCCTTCTTTCACAGGCAGAAGCATCAGCATCATACGCCCCGATGACTGGCATCTGCACGTTCGTGATGGTGATATGCTCAAAGCGGTCGTACCATTTACAGCTAAACAATGTGGCCGGGCCATTATTATGCCCAATTTAACACCACCCGTGACCACCACCGAACAAGCCCGGATTTATCGGCAGGCCATTTTGGATGCAGCAGGAGAGAATACCGCTTTTCAGCCATTAATGACCCTGTACCTGACTGATAGTACGCCTGCTCTGGAAATTAAGACCGCAGTGGATAGCGGCATTATTTCCGCAGTCAAACTTTATCCTGCAGGTGCCACAACTAATTCTGATGCAGGCGTGACTGACATTCACAAATGTTATCAAACTCTGGAAATGATGCAGAAGCTGGGTTTACCTTTACTGGTACATGGTGAAGTCACCAGTCATGACATTGATATCTTCGACCGTGAAAAACAGTTTATCGATCAACGTCTTGATTTGCTCATCAAGGATTTTCCAGAATTAAAAGTGGTCTTTGAACACATTACCACGGCAGATGCCGCTGACTTTGTCATTGAAAGTTCACCCTATGTTGCGGCAACGATTACCGCC
>JAPVVU010000415.1 GCA_028571885.1 Gammaproteobacteria bacterium
GGATTTTTAATGTCAATGTCCGACTTCAGCTCAATTCAAAACGTCATCTTAAATTTCAGGCAACACATGATCAATTAACTGAACTGCCGAATCGCCGCTATTTACTCGATGAATTTAATACCTGGCGGGATAATCACGCTGGCCGCTTTTCAGTGCTGTTTATTGATCTGAATAATTTTAAAGCGATTAATGATTTCCATGGACATTCTATGGGAGACAAAATGTTACGCGAAGTTGCATTACGTATTAACCATTGTTTCAAGAATAGTTTAAATAACAGTTTAAACATACGACAAAGTGGTGATGAGTTTATTATTCTTAATGCAGAGATAAATCGAGAGGCGGTTCTTGCACTTTGTGATAACTTTTTAAATGAAATTAAACAGCCGATTGTTATTGGCGAACTGGAGTTTTCTATTAGTGCGAGTATCGGCATAGTTTTCGCTCCGAAAGATGGCACTGATGTTGATGCTTTGCTTAGAAAAGCTGATATGGCTATGTATGAGGCTAAGAGAAAACAATCAGGCGTTTATATCTTTTCGGAGTGGCTTGGAGAACAGCAAAAAAGAAAAACAATGATAGAATCTGAATTAATTCATGCCCTGGAAAGGAATGAATTCTTTCTGGTCTATCAGCCTCAGGTCGATGCCATAAGTCACACGTTAATAGGTGTTGAAACCTTGATTCGCTGGAATAATCAACACCTGGGTATGGTGTCGCCAGAAGAATTTATTTTTATTGCAGAGTCAACCGGATTAATTATAGACATTGGTGAATATGTGCTTGAAACAGCATTAAAAGATATGTCTGAAATCTGTCAGGCAAATAAATCAGCTGATGACATACGTCTTTCTGTAAATGTTTCGGTACGCCAACTGCTGAGCAATAATTTTCTTGAACAGCTCACTCAGGTCAAAAATAAGTCTGAATATAATGCCATTAACTTAATAATTGAAGTGACAGAGAGTTTGTTTATTGAGGATGTGGATACAGCCAAATTTATTCTTGAAAAAATACAGCAGGCAGGCATGGCGGTTTCTCTGGATGACTTTGGTACCGGGTATTCGTCACTCAGTGTGTTGAATCAACTGCCCATTAATGAGCTTAAAATAGATAAAAGTTTTATTCGTGACATTATGACAGACGAACAGGATAAACAATTAATCCGCAGTATTATTAATCTTGGAAAAAGCCTGGAAATTCCTGTTCTGGCAGAAGGTGTTGAAGATAAAGAGCAGGCTGAATTTCTCACTGAATATGGTTGTGATTTATTTCAGGGCTATTATTTTTCCAGACCTTTAAGCAAAGATAAACTTATAGAATATATCCTTAAGTGCGAACAAGTTCATGAATCGGCTTATTAAAATCAGGCGCGACGCCATTGATGAAATTTTTCTAACCAGTGCAGGATCTTTTCTGGCTTGTGCGCCTGTTTCCACTGCCCGGCCACATATTTGTTTGCTTCTGCCAGAGTCGGGTAGATATGAATAGTGGCTAGAATCTTGTTTAAGCCAATACCATGGCGCATGGCCATGACGTATTCTGCAATTAAATCACCCGCATGTTCACCGACAATGGTGACACCCAGAATTTTGTCTTTTCCAGGCACAGTTAATACCTTGATAAAGCCGTGAGCTTCTTCATCGGCAATGGCTCGATCCAGATCATCAATATTAAACTGACTGACTTCATAGCTGACATTCTGCTCTTTTGCTTCAAGCTCATTTAAACCCACCCGAGCAACCTCTGGATCCGTAAAGGTGGCCCATGGGATCACCGAATAATCGGCTTTAAACGCTTTAAATCCTCTGAATAAACTATTCACTGAAGCATACCAGGCCTGATGAGCGGCAGTGTGTGTAAACTGGTAGGGACCGGCAACATCACCACAGGCATAGATATTAGGGTACTTTGTTTGTAAGTACTCATTTACCTCAATGGTCTTTTGTTTAGTTAATGGAATGTCCAGAGCTTCTAAACCAAAACCGCTGACATTGGCCGTGCGACCCAGGGCAATGAGTAATTCATCAAAGATGATGGACACATTTTCACCTTCTTTATCGGTACAGATCAGTGTTTTATTGCCGTCAATGATTTTGAATTGTTGTGCCTGAAGCTGCAGACGTATATCAATGCCTTCCTGTCTAAATCGAGCCTGCACAATTTCCGATACTTCAGGATCTTCTCGTTTCATTAGACGAGTATTACGATCGACCTGAATGACTTTACTGCCAAGACGAGCAAAGCTTTGCGCCAGCTCACAGCCGATGGGACCGCCACCGAGGATCAAAAAACGTTTTGGCAGAGTTTCCATTTCCCAGAGATTATCTGAGCTCAGATAGCCCACATCATCCAGGCCTTCCAATGCTGGAATGAAGGGGCGGGCACCCGTTGCTATAACAATATTTTTTGTTGTTAGCGTGCGCCCACTTACTTCAATAGTGAATGGTGATGTTATTTTTGCTTCACCCTGCAGACATTCTACACCGAGTTCAGTATAGCGTTCAACTGAGTCATGGGGCTCAACTTTACTGATCACACGCTGCACACGCTGCATAATTTCTTTGAAATCAAAATGAGTCTCTGTTGCCTGAAAGCCAAATTCTTTAGCCCGGGCCACATGAGATTTAAATTTGGCAGAACGGATCAGTGCCTTTGAGGGGATGCAGCCAGTATTAAGGCAGTCGCCGCCCATTTTATGTTTTTCAATTAAAGTCACTTTTGCTTTAACCGCAGCCGCAATATACGAGGTCAC
>JAPVVU010000416.1 GCA_028571885.1 Gammaproteobacteria bacterium
CTTTGATTGATGAGCTGGTCAGGCAGAAAAAACAATTCGAGTCATCATCCGGGGAATCAAGCGAAGTTGAATTGTTTTGATCTTCAATTCCAGGTGAGCAAAATAAGTGTCTATACAAATAACTGCTCTTTTTTCTCTCTCTAGAGGAGGAGAAGTCAAAGCCGTATTGAAAAAATAGTTGAAAAATAGTTGCAAAATAGACACTCATTATCAATGATGTTTATCCAAGCTCTCCAGGATAGTCAGCAATACCAGGATTTTTGCTGACACCAAGAAGTTTAGGATGGTTGATCTTCGGCAGTTTTAAAACATTATCTTTACCGCGTGCAGTAAGAATATAATCTCGGACAATATCCCACATCAAACGGCCTTCAGGTGTTCGGGTGACCGATGCCCAGCCTGCAACCTTATACATTTTATCGGTTTCGATTAAATGACCATTATCCAGTCTGGCATTGGTGATCCGCTCATATAATTTTTTACCGGGATCAATGGTGTAATCCATACCACCCACACGCACCATATCACCACCTGATTGAAGATAAGGATCTGGATCAAATAAATTGTCAGCAACCCCTTCAAGAATATTCAGTAGATCCTGCCCTGACATCTCAGCAACATAGGTTTCACCATAAGTAATGGCACATTGAGTCATTACATCTTCCATAGTGATCCAGTCACCACCTAAAGTGGTTGTACCCCAGCGAACGCCTGGTGACAGGGCAACATCAGCTTTAAACTCATGTCTCAGGGCATTACAGAGTACCTGATCCCAGGTGCCCATAAAATTGCCCCGTCGATAAAGTGTACGATCAGCAATGGCCAGCTTTTCACTGAGAATTTCTTCATATGTTTTGCCAACACGCTCTTTGTTAAAGAAAAATTTCTTAGCCCGGCTTTCAACGATATTTTCATCATATATAGTTTGGCGCATCTGTTTGATGTAAGCGGCCATTTCTTTATCGGCAGGCAGCCAGTCAGTGATGATGGGCAGCATTTTGTAGTTCATTGATTTGATTTTACCGTCCTTGATATCAAAATCCATGATGCCGACATATTTGCCGTTAGAACCCGCATTAGTCACCAGACAGGTGCCGCCTTCAACATTTTTAACTTCAATGGGTTTTGGCATACCATCGTGTGTGTGGCCGCCGAAAATTGCATTGAGTCCAGGGACGTTTTGTGCCATTTTGATGTCTACATCCATGCCGTTATGAGATAACAAAACAATGGCATCAGGTTTTTCATTTTTACGAATTTCTTTGACCAGCTCAATCATATCGTCTTCACGCAGGCCAAATGACCAGTCCGGGAAAAACTCCTGCGGGTTGGCATTGCCTGTACGAGGAAAGGCCTGACCAATAATACAAATGCGGGCGCCGTTAATTTCTTTGATGACATAGGGACGAAAGGCATGACCTGAATCTTCATCATAGAGACCACTGCCATCATAACGTTCAACCATTGCCGAGTATTCATCACTCATAAGGGCGTCTTCTTTGACCCGCACATTCTGGCCAATAAAGTCGCCTTTAAATAGTGCGACATTACTTAAAACTTCTTCTTCTTTATAGGTGAACTCCCAATGTCCCACCATGACATCCACACCCATAATATTGGATGCTTCAACCATATCGACACCACGCGTCCAAAGTGCTGTGCCTGAACCCTGCCACAAATCACCCCCATCAATGGTCAGCGTGTTTTTCTTACCGCCAGCCTGGATGCGTAATCTTTTCAGCAGTGTTTTAATGTGTGCAAACCCACCGGTCTTGCCATAAATCTTCGCAACATTATCAAAGTTAAGATATGTGTAAGCATAAGCTTCAGGACTATCGGTTTTTAAACCCATCCAGTTGAGTAGTTTTTTACCAACAATATGAGGAGGGCGGCCATAGGCATCACCTACACCCAGATTGACATTGGGTTCACGGAAAAAAACAGGATTTAACTGACCATGGACATCCGTAATGTGTAAAATGCGGACATTTCCCTGAATAGGTAAATTATAAAAATCTTTAGGAAAGCTTTTACTTTTTTCTGCGTTTGCAGCACTTAAAGGCAGAATTGCTGGAAGAGCAGATGCTGCAGCACCCGTTCCAACCAGCTGTATAAATTTACGACGATCAATTAAGGGCATAAAACAACCTGTGATTTACGGGATTAAATAAATTAAAAAGATATTTTTATAGTATAATGTGTTTTTTTTAATATTATACAATTTTCTCTTCATGAGGGGGTGAAATATTAAGTTATCAGTTACTATATATAGCTAAATAATTTATTAATTATATTGTTACTCTATAAACTGTTAGAACTTTTCTTTCCAATACAGCTTTGTTAAATGGCGTGTTGGATCAGTCAACCCGAAGACAGGTCAGGGTTTCTTGTGGATATCACAGAAGCAGCGATCATCTTTGATAAAATCCCATTGATACCCAAGTTATATTTATGATTAATAAATCCTTTTTTTATTCTTTAATGCTGTTTTTTTCAACTCTGTTGTTTACCCTGATGGCTAATCCGGTTATTGCTGATATTGTTAAACCGGCTCTGGTTGAAATCAGTGTAAAAACAGACGGTACCTACCAGATAGAAATCCGGGCAAGCATTGAAGCTCTGTTGACTGGCATCAATGCCCGCTACAAAAACACTAAAGACTCACCCAACGCTCAGGCTTATGACGATTATCGTGTCTTAAAACCTGAGCAGCTGCGTCAGGC
>JAPVVU010000417.1 GCA_028571885.1 Gammaproteobacteria bacterium
AACCGTGCCAGCAGGTTCTTACGATACAGTAAGACTTCATACATCACTTCGCATATTTTCAGAGGGAATTTTTGATGTTACGGAAACAAGAATAACCTGGGTAGCAAGATACCTGGGCGAAGTACGGTCTGAAGAGACTTTTGAAGGGGTGACAGAAACCAGAGAATTAACCGAGACCAATTTAATCCTGCCTGTTACTCCTTCAATGCCGTGGATTCCACTTCTGCTACTGGATTGACCATTTGGGCTGAAATATAAATTTCACCAGAGGTCGGCAATCACCACAATGCGGAAGTTGATGTAAAAATTCCTGACAGTCTTCTTCATGCTCATAGCGGACGTTCACTTATTAGGAATATGAACTAGTGATATCGTCCCCTTTTAATTAAGTTTGACCCTATGGCTTCCGGACAATCAGCCCTTGGCAGCCCAGGATTTACACCAACCTGGTGCGGCTACATCTTTACCCGCGAATATGGGGCATGGACCGGCAGCAGCGGTGCCGCCCTGGTAAAGGGCACAGTTGGCACAGGTTTGATCCGCTGTCGTGCTTTTTTCCGTATAGGCCAGAGCTTTGGCAATAGGGTCATCGACAGAAAGCATAGCGGCATAGGAAGTGGGCTGGTAACCCGCGATGGCTAGCACGGGAATACTAACAAGCCCTTTCAAGATTGCACGACGACTTTTATCATGGGTTTGATTTTTCATAAATTACTCCGAATCAGTATTAATTGAAAAAATTATTAATAGAATTATCTTTTAATAATTAAGTTGCAGTAATTGTCGAACAAAATAATATTTTTTTCATTGATAATTATCACGAGTACCGATTCAATTTATGGGAATGTGAATCATGTCTTAATACTGATTGGACTATAACATTACTATCTGAAATGAAACTGAATATCAAGAGGAGGTGTTGGTTTACCCATAAAATGACCAAATGGCCAATTTATGCTTCAAATCATGCATGGCCATATTATTCTTCAAATATAATTATTGAGTTATGGAATGAATTTAATGAGAGGGAATAGCTGGTTGTGACCTAAAGGAGCAGGTCGATCTCAAATGCTATTACTCATGAGATTTCCAGATAGCTGCCATTTCAAATTGCTAATAAATCAATGGGGTTAAGTGACAGTAATCAGCATAATGCAGCCACATGTTGGTTTTCTACAAGGTGAGTGCATTAGAGCAATAGCGGTCAAATCATATAAAATAAACTTTGCAGACATTTGAACGCCTAGTTTGACTGGAAATATTTTTAATGCGTGTTTTTGCACATTGAAAATGTTATCCATGTTAAAGCAATTGTTTGTTGATTTATTAGCACTTCTATTTTATTTTTGCTAAATCAGAGAGCGCTTCGGAGCCCGACATCTGGGAAAATTTTGGACGCCCTGCGGGCCAACCCCACAAAATTTCACCTTTTACGTAATATATTTTTCCTGCTTCTGCAGTTATAGTAATCGAATCCTGACCATCCACAGACGGAGTACGAACTGTAAAAGTGTGATTACCAGGATCTAGATCCTTATGTATCTTTGTGTCATTTGATAAGGATCCAATTGATCCTTTAGAACTATCACTTATTTCAAAACGAATTGCTGCGCCTTTCATTTTTTTTACGCGGTAGAATATGATTAGACCTTTATCTGGTTTTACTGCTGGAAAATCAGCAGTAAAACCAGGTGAGGAAAACCCGCTTAATGTTATAAATAATGAAATTATAAATGAACTCAGTTTCTTTGTATTCATATTTTATCCTTATTGGTCAGCTTACAGTTACTCATAGGTATGATCTTTACTTTTTTTAATATTATGCTCTTTTCAGTAAACAGTTTAGCTTTTATAACCGGGACATTGTTAGGGTTAATGCCTTGATGTACCTTCCTATGTGAGCCTCAAGTTCAGACTCAACGGGATTGAACAACATCCGGCTGATCGTTGCAGCACCAGCAGGGTAAGCAGATAACTTGTCGACGGTCTTCAGACAATGATCCTTTAGTTGCTCATAAGTAACCACTTCTGTTATTAATCCTAAACTCAGTGCTTCTTCAGCCGTGAGAGTCTGTGTTTGTTGAATGAGCTTAAGGGCTTTCCCCTGGCCGATAAAACGGGAGAGAAAAAAGGTTAATCCAGGCGAAGGCGGAAGTCCAAAACGCATGGTATTAAAATTAATGCAACTATCGGTTGTGGCTATTCGGGCATCGAAGGGCAGTACGATACCCAGATATTCGCTTGACACATTGCCATGGAAACCAGCGATGATTGGTTTAGAAATGTTCAGGCTTAATAGTAATAATCGTTCAATGATATTTCGAAAGGTAGCAATTGCTTTGATATTGCCCGGGTTTTCAATGAGTTCCTGGATTCCGGCCATCTTTTCAAATTGCTTATCATTGATTAATACAATGCCCTTTATTGTTGAATCTTCATCAGCTGCTTTCAATAGTTGCATATATTCATTAGCCAAAGCAACGTCCTTGAGTAAATTTATTGCAGCTTTTCGAAATTCAATCACCACTGTGTGGTCAATTCGTTCAGAAAAAAATACTGAGTTGTTATTTTCATACGCATTCATTGTCTGTCCTCAACAAGTTCATTATTTTGTTCAGGCATATTTTGTACTGTCATAGTCTCTTTCCATTAATTAAATTAAATTGACGATCATATAACTAATAAATAGTTTATAAAATTGACCTTTGGTTGGTATTTATC
>JAPVVU010000418.1 GCA_028571885.1 Gammaproteobacteria bacterium
AGATAAAGAAATCTATACTTCTTTGAGGGCTATTTGGCTGAATCAGGGCAGGTGATTCATTGTTCAAATATTTTTGAATGACCAAAGAACCGCCAGAAAGGCCTTCAAAACTCCTGCGATTGCCATAAGGAAAATTCTGTTTTGCTATAGATGATTCATTTTGTGTGATGTCTGCAGGGTAGTCGCTCAGCCTCTTTTGAATTAAAAGAGAATCACCAGCAGAATCAGATGGTATTTGTTGTGGAATTTGAGGTGCAGTTGCCGGGGTAAAAAGTTGGGTTTTTGTGCCATCTTTAGACCGTTCTGGATCTGCCAGTCCAGACTCCTGGGTTTTATTCGTCTCCGACTGCTTCTTATTATCCTCAATTAGCTGACCTTCAATCGTAACTGCTTTGACAGGAAAACGATCGGCTTGTTGACTGCGAGTTACACTACTACTGAGATATTGAGAAATTGCTGGATTCGAAATTTGCATGATTGTATTATAGTTATGAATTTGTATTTAAACCAGTTTATTTCTAGAAATCACTTTAATTTATTAAAGGTATTTTATAAGTATCAATATGATAGATGATACTCTTAATGTTTTATCTAATGCTTGTATTAATAATTCATGGCAAATTACAACTGCGGAATCCTGTACTGGGGGACTGGTTGCTAAATTAATTACTGATCTTGCAGGTAGTTCTCAGTGGTTTGAACGAGGCTTTGTTACCTATAGTAATCTGGCAAAAGAACAAATGCTCGGCGTTGATGCACAACTTTTAACAGACTGTGGTGCAGTCAGTGAACCCGTTGCAGAAGCAATGGCTAAAGGTGCTTTAAGCAATTCTCAGGCTCAGTTTGCTTTGTCTATTACAGGCATTGCAGGACCAGGAGGTGGTACAAAAACAAAACCTGTTGGACTGGTTTGTTTTGGCTGGGCATACTATGTTGCTGGAGGAGGTGTTGCTGGAGAGGATGCTTTGGGAAATAAAGAAATAATTACAACCACCAGCAGTCAGCGCTTTTCAGGTGATCGCGAAGCGATTAGAAACCAGTCAGCTCTTTTTTCCCTGCAAAAAATTGTCGAAATAATTCGTGATAATCCAGTCTGATGAATTATTGCTTGACCCCGTCATTAAGACTACATATAATTGTTGTACAGATATCAAATATTACTAATAACTGATAAACATTTCTCACAATAAACGCTAGAGCCAACCTTGATTTTGAATATATTGATGCAATAGTATTGATTACGGTTGTCACATGCAGTTGTAAACCTATGGACGTAAATATGGACGCAAATAAGCAAAAAGCACTTGAAGCGGCACTTTCTCAAATTGATCGCCAGTTTGGTAAAGGCTCTGTTATGCGCATGGGCGATGCTGGAGTCACAAAGATTGATTCCATCTCAACAGGCTCATTAGGGCTGGATATTGCTCTGGGAATTGGTGGCTTGCCAAAAGGGCGTGTGGTTGAAATTTATGGACCTGAGTCTTCAGGTAAAACCACACTGACGCTTCAGGTTATTGCTGCGGCACAAAAAGCGGGCGGCACAGCAGCCTTTGTGGATGCAGAACATGCACTGGATCCTGTTTATGCTGAAAAATTAGGTGTTGATATTGATAATTTATTAGTTTCTCAACCGGATACTGGTGAACAGGCCCTGGAAATTACTGACATGTTAGTTCGCTCAGGCGCTGTTGACGTTTTAGTTATTGACTCAGTTGCGGCCTTAACGCCAAAAGCAGAAATTGATGGAGAAATGGGAGACTCTCATATGGGTCTTCAGGCACGTCTGATGTCACAAGCTTTACGTAAATTAACCAGTATCATTAAACGCTCAAATACCTTAGTGATCTTTATTAACCAGCTTCGGATGAAAATTGGTGTAATGTTTGGCAACCCGGAAACCACTACTGGTGGCAATGCACTGAAATTTTATGCCTCAGTTCGTCTGGATATACGCCGTATTGGCGCTATTAAGAAGGGTGATGAAATTTTGGGTAATGAAACCCGTGTCAAGGTGGTTAAAAATAAAGTCGCCCCTCCCTTTAAGCAGGCTGAATTTGATATTTTATACGGTGAAGGCATTTCCTATGAAGGAGAACTTATCACTTTAGGTGTTAAAGAAGGCTTTGTTGATAAATCAGGTGCCTGGTACGCCTATAATGGTGAAAAAATCGGTCAGGGTAAGGATAAAGCAAGAAACTATCTGAAAGAAAATCCAGAAATTGCCGCAGAAATTGATGCAAAAATCCGTGAAAAACTATTACCAGAGATTGGTGCTACTAATGCTGATCCTGAAACAGAGATGGAAGAAGCTTAACTATCTCTGTTAAATTAGTTAGCACTCATTTATAAAGCTTTTACCCTCCCTTTCTTTAGAGCAAATACAGGTTCTCATAGGAGGGGGGGACTAAGGAAAAGCACAAATCAATAGCTTAAAGCACACTCCCATTCCTTTTTCCTCTTTTTTTACACAACTTCATTACCTTGTAGTCTTTTGTGAACTACACTAAATACACTTATGTTTTTTCTCAAATGGTCGATATAGAAACTTAGAAATAAAAAAAATAATATACTGAGGTTTTAATGAAGAACAAAATTCAACCAACTCAGAATGAAATTACAATGAGAGACGATGATTTCATTGTCTCGAAAACTGATCTGAAAGGTCTGATAACCTATGCCAATAGAATTTTTGTTGAATTTTCTGGTTAT
>JAPVVU010000419.1 GCA_028571885.1 Gammaproteobacteria bacterium
CGATAACTGTCTTCAGGGGTACAAACAATGGGCTCACCACGCACATTAAATGAGGTATTGACAATTACAGGCGAACCGGTTTTTTCTTCAAATTTGCTGATCAGCTTATGGTAACGGGGATTGGTTTCTTTATGAACGGTCTGTACCCGCGCCGAATAATCCACATGGGTCACCGCAGGAATTTCACTGCGGGGAATATTGAGTTTTTCAATACCAAACAGTTTTTCCTGCTCTGCGGTCATCGTTAATTGTTTGTCTTTTTTTACCTGTGCAACCAGTAACATATAAGGGCTGTCAGTATCCAGGTCAAACCATTCGTTGACTTTTTCTCTCAATATCGAAGGGGCAAAAGGGCGGAAACTTTCCCGGTATTTGATCTTCAGATTCATGATGGACTGCATTTTACTGCTGCGGGCATCGCCAATAATACTGCGATGTCCCAGTGAACGCGGGCCAAACTCCATTCTGCCGTAATGCCAGCCAACTACTTTTTCATCTTTGAGGACATCACTGACAATATCAATTAACTGGTCTTCATCCGTTTGATAATGATAGACCGCATTGATGGAATCAAGATAAGCTTCAGTGCCCTTTTTATCTGAACCTGGCCCCAGATAAGTCCCCTGCATCCTGTCCTGTTGCCTGGGATCAACCGTCCGTTGATTGCCCAATTCCTGATAATAAACACTATAGGCGCCGCCCAGAGCACCGCCGGCATCGCCTGCTGCAGGCTGGATCCAGAGATTATCAAAGATCTTCTCTCTGAGCAGTCGGCCATTGCCCACACAATTGAGTGCAACGCCGCCCGCCAGACATAAATTGTTTGAACCGGTCACCTCTTTGGCATGTTTCGCCATTTTTATCACCACTTCTTCGGTGATCGCCTGTATCGAAGCCGCCAGATCCATTTCTCTTTGTGTCAGGGTGCCTTCTTTTTCACGGGCCGGGGCACCAAACAACTGATGAAACTTGTCATTGGTCATGGTGAGACCGGTGGTGTAATTAAAATAATCCATGTTGAGGCGATAGGAGCCATCTTCTTTAATATCGATGAGATGTTCTTTGATCAGATCGACATAAACAGGATTGCCATAAGGTGCCAGGCCCATCACTTTATATTCGCCGCTATTGACTTTAAATCCGGTGTAGTAGGTAAAAGCGGAGTAAAGCAGACCCAGTGAATGGGGAAAATGGATCTCTTTGAGAAATTCAATGTTATTGCCTTTGCCATAGGCCAGGGAGGTCGTTGCCCACTCTCCCACACCGTCTATGGTGAGGATCGCCGCATCTTCAAACGGCGAAGGATAAAAGGCACTGGCCGCATGGCTTTGGTGATGTTCGCCAAACATTAATTTTTCAGTAATTTCATCCTTGCTCAGTTCGGATATTTCATTGAAACTGCGTGCTAATGTCTCTTTGAGAAACAGTTTTTCTTTGAGCCATATCGGCACTGCCATAACAAAAGACTGAAAACCCCGCGGTGCTTCAGTCAGGTAGGTTTCCAGCAGACGTTCAAATTTCAGGAAAGGTTTATCATAAAAGGCAATATAATCCACTTCTTTCAGGCTGATCCCTGCTTCATCAAGACAATACTCAATGGCATGGACCGGAAATCCCGCATCATGTTTTTTTCTGCTGAAGCGCTCTTCCTGAGCGGCGGCAAGGATCACTTCATCTTTGATCAGTGCGACGCCTGAATCATGATAAAAGGCTGAAATACCAAGAACATACATAAATTAGGCCTAAAATTAGAATAAGGTGTAGATAAAGGGTGCAACAGCCGACCCCTGTACCAGGACAATTAAAACACCCAGCAATAACATAATAGCAATAATGGGTGCCAGCCAGAATTTTTTTCTGGCCTTTAAAAAGGCCCAGAGTTCTTTAAGAAATGACATGTTGATTCTCTATCGATAAACTTGAAGGTGATTAAAACTGATTTTTTAAAGAGCCGGGTTGTTCTTCCCGCTCTTCCCAATAGGTAGACGCTTTGCTGTCCAGGCGTTTATGCAGTAGATCCTTGCCCAGAAGTTTTAATACCAGGGCAACCGGTGTAAAAATGGCGTAAAAAAGAAGCAGCAGGATCAACTTGGATATGACGCCGCCAATTAGCTCACCAAATTTTACCCAGATTTTATAAAAACCAGTGAGTAGTGATGGTGCAATGAAAGCGATCAGGATAAAGGTGATGGAAACAATCACTGACCAGAGTCTGATTGCTTCAGAATGAATTAAAGGGTAAAGGGCAATTACCATAAAAATAAAAGCCCAGATTAATTCAAAAGTCACTAAATCTTTTTTAGAGGGTGTCATAACTGTCATAACTAATGTCTCTTAAAGTACCTGCTGTTTTTCAGATTTATGTCCGAATACATTTTTGATATAGTGTATGGTATGGATTATTTACATTAATGTCTATACCCAAGATCTTTGAAAATGATTGATTTTCTTTGAAAAGAGGATCAAAATTACCACATGACGCAAATTAATCTAACAGGCCATCAAAAATCAGCTCTTGAAATGTAGCATAAGCATTCTAAAATGGAAAAATAAAATACCTGGAAGAATAGAGCCTGCCTGATTTATAAACGGTATGTATTAATATAAACGAGGTTTATGATGTTAACTTTTGGCCCAGTCCCTTCTCGCCGTCTTGGACGCAGTCTGGGTATCAATAACATTCCACCCAAGGCCTGTA
>JAPVVU010000420.1 GCA_028571885.1 Gammaproteobacteria bacterium
AGTGAACAATGAGCATCAGAACCTGGCATTTATTTTTGGGCGATTTGACGCAGTCCGAGCACAATAATAAATGCCAGGTTCTGATGCGGATTATTAAATAATGAATGCTCACTATTTTGGAACACTTATTTAGAGACTGTAAAAATGAGGCTGTAAAAATAAGTCCTTTTTGATGCCATTTTAATTTTTTTGGGTATTTTAGAATACATCACCGAATATTCATTTTCAATATGCTAAACTAACACTGTTTGTAACAGTCTTGAACTCAATATAATAAACAGTCCTGAACTTGATTTAATAAATAGTCCTGAACTCGATTTAATAAACAGTCCTGAACTCAAGCTAATAAACAGTCCTGAACTGGACAGCAATAAGATCTGCCCCCTATAATAATAAGCTTTAAAAACAGAATCCGGCGGAAATGCCTATGCCACCAGCCCAGGAACAGCAACAACTTCAAGAACAACTAGCCCCGATCTATTCCGCAGTTGACAACAGGCAGGAATCCAGCGTTATTAAGCTGATCAACACGCTGCATCCTGCTGAAATTGCTTTTCTAATTGAATCTCTCCCTGACGAAGAACAACGCGGAAAAATCTGGGAGCTAGTCGCTATCGACCGCAAGGGTGAAACACTTACCCATCTGAATGATTATATCCGTCTCCAGTTTATTGAATCCATGCCCACCAGTGAACTGGTGGGCACCACTCGCACCATGGATCATGATGATCTGGCTGACTTACTACCTGATATGCCCGATGTGGTCAGTCGAGTATTACTCCAGTCGATGGAATCTCAACACCGTGAACGCCTGGAATCAGTACTCTCTTATCCTGAAGACAGTGCAGGTGGTTTGATGAATACTGACACCATATCTATCCGCACCGATATTTCACTTGAAACCGTCATGCGCTACCTGCGTTTTTTAGGCAAAATCCCTGATACCACGGATAATCTGATTGTGGTCAACAAAGCAGGTTTATACCAGGGAGTATTGTATCTGTCTGACTTATTAACCCACGCGCCTGAAAAATATGTTTCCAGTGTAATGAACACTGAATTACACGGCATTAATGCCGCCACCGATCAGGCCGAGGTGGCGGCACTCTTTGAACGCCGCGATTTAATTACCGCCCCGGTTGTTGATGAACAAGGCTACCTTCTGGGTCGTATTACCATTGATGATATTGTTGATGTCATTCGTGATGAAGGTGAACACACCTTTATGAGTCAGGCCGGTTTGAGTGAAGAAGACGACATGTTTGCACCGGTGTTAAGCAGCAGCAAAAGGCGCGCTGTCTGGCTTGGGGTTAATTTATTAACAGCCCTGCTGGCTTCTGCTGTTATTGGTTTTTTTCAGGTCACCATTGAACAGTTTGTTGCACTTGCCGTGCTGATGCCTATTGTGGCCAGTATGGGTGGTATTGCCGGCAGCCAGACCTTAACTCTGGTCATACGCGGTATGGCACTTGGGCAGCTCAGCAGCAAAAACTATCGCAGTTTGATGGTCAAAGAATTATCCGTCAGCTTCATTAATGGTCTACTCTGGGCTGTGGTACTGGCGATTATTTCCGGCTTATGGTTTTCCAGTGAAACACTGGCATTTGTCATTGGTATCGCGATCACAATTAACCTGCTTGTTGCCGCTTTTTCCGGGGTTGCGATCCCCATAGTATTAGATAAACTGGGCGCCGATCCTGCTCTGGCCGGCGGTGTTTTTTTAACAACCGTGACGGATGTTGTGGGCTTTTTTGCCTTCCTTGGACTGGCGAGTGTTATGCTAACCTGAAACAGGCACTGGATAAGAAAATATTATCCATGTATTATCAAAAACTTTATCAAAAACTATGAGCCCACAAACAGATTCAATGAAAAATAAAGTTATTTTAACGCTGGGGATATTCTCACTGCTGCTCCTGGCATGGCAATTGTTCAAGCAAAGCCCGCCAGCCGCTTTTTATCAGCACAGTATCCAGCAATCAATAACAGAAAAAGCCGCATCATTTTACCAAACTGATTTTGCTTCTCATGAATCAACTCCCGAAGTGCATAGCGCCACAGCCATCGAACTGAAAAATAATGACATTATGGCCTTTTGGTATGGCGGCACTCGCGAAGGTCATCAGGATGTCACTATTTATCAAAACATCTGGCATAACAAAACAAAGCAATGGGGACAGGAAAGAAGCCTGCTGACTCGTGCATGGACCAGAGACGGTACATCACGCTATATACGTAAGCTGGGCAATCCGGTTGTCACCCGAGGCCCTGGTAATAGTATCTGGTTATTTTATGTCAGCGTTTCAGTGGGCGGCTGGGCGGGCAGTTCAATTAATTTAACCCAATCTCATGATGAAGGACAAAGCTGGTCAGTCCCCAAACGTCTCATCACCACTCCTTTTCTTAATCTCAGCACCTTGATTAAAGGCACTGCAATTCATTACTCTGACGGCACCATAGGCCTGCCTGTGTATCACGAACTGATAGGTAAATTTGGCGAACTATTAAAACTCAATATCAGAGGTGAAGTCATAGACAAGATACGTCTTTCATGGGGAAAAACATCACTGCAGCCCATTATTTTTACCACATCACCCACTAATGCCGTCGCCATGATGCGTTATCAGGGGACAGCTCCCAATCGAATACTCACCCAAACTAGCAATGATTCAGG
>JAPVVU010000421.1 GCA_028571885.1 Gammaproteobacteria bacterium
AAGTTAGTAAAATCATTAGTAAAGTAAAAAGTAGGCTCAATTATGTGTGGCATCTGTGGTGACTATCATTTTGATGGTTCAAAACCTGATCTGAATGTGCTGGACAGCATGTTGCAGAAGCTGGAACGTCGTGGTCCGGATAATAAAGGTGTGTTTCATGAGGGGCCTATGGCTCTGGGACATCGAAGACTCTCAATTATTGATTTATCTGAGCGCTCAAACCAGCCAATGGTAGACAATGAGCTGCAGTTAGCGCTGGTCTTTAACGGTACTATCTATAACTACCCTGAGTTACGTAAAGAACTCACAGGCAAAGGTTATCGCTTTTTTTCTGACGGTGATTCTGAAGTTATAATCAAAGCTTATGCTCACTGGGGTGAGCAGTGTGTAGAACGGCTGCATGGGATGTTTGCCTTTGCAATTGTGGATCTGCGGGACTATAGCTTATTTGCTGCGCGTGACCGACTGGGTATTAAGCCATTATATTACAGCCTGGATGATAATCGTTTTGTTTTTGCCTCTAATATGCAGGCTTTACTCGCTGCGGGGCATATTAATACTGACATTAATCCTGTTGGTTTACATCATCAACTGACCTTGCATGCTGTTATCCCGGCACCTGATACTATTTTTGATGGCGTAAAAAAACTTGCACCGGGTACAACGATTAAAATTGATGCTAACGGTGGAATGCAATACAACCGTTACTGGCATCTCAAAGCAAGCCGTGATCCTGATAAGTCTGACTGGTCGGAAGCAGACTGGACCGAAGCCATTCATGATAGTTTATTGGATGCTGTAAAAAAACGTATAAGTATTGCCGATGTACCAGTGGGCGTCTTACTCTCAGGGGGGCTGGATTCGAGTTTGCTGGTGGCTCTGCTGGCTGAGGCTGGTGTGAATGATCTGTATACTTTCTCTATTGGTTTTAATGATATCGGTGATGAGCAGGGCAGTGAATTTGAATTCAGTGATCAGGTTGTTGCACGCTATGGAACACGGCATCACAAATACATGATTCCCAATCATGCGGTGCTGGACAGATTACCAGAAGCGATTACCCATATGTCCGAACCAATGGTTGGTCAGGATGCCGTGGCATTTTATTTACTCTCAGAGAAAGTAGCCAAGGAAGTCAAAGTAGTGCAAAGCGGCCAGGGTGCTGATGAAGTGTTTGCCGGTTATTTCTGGTATCCGCAGATGGTTGAGTCAGCCAGTGGTAACGGTGTTGGTAAAAATGGCACTGAACTCGATCATTTTGCCCCCTATTATTTTGATCGCCATCATGATGAATTTTTACAGGCAGTCAATAAACGCTATCATGGCAAGGATCACACCAGTGAGCTGGTGAGTAACTTATTGACTGCGCCTTATGCCGATGATTTCCTTGATAAAGTGTTGCGTATGGATACCACGACTTTAATTGTTGATGATCCTGTTAAACGTGTTGATAATATGACTATGGCCTGGGGACTGGAAGCAAGAGTCCCGTTTCTGGATCACCAGCTGGTGGAACTGGCTGCTCAGATGCCGTCTCACTACAAAATAGGTCGACATGGTGGTAAGCATGTTTTAAAAACCATTGCCCGGGGTAAAATTCCCGATGCGGTGATTGATCGCCCCAAAGGTTATTTTCCTATGCCGGCACTAAAATATGTCCGTGGTGAATTTCTGGACATGATGTCCGATGTCCTGACCTCTCAGCGTTGCCGGGAGCGGGGAGTCTTTGAACCTGCCTATATTCAGCGCTTGTTGAAAAATCCGGAATCAGAAGAGAATATGACTCGTCTCAAAGGCAGTAAACTCTGGCATATGGCTTTACTGGAAATGTGGCTGCAGACCCACATTGGCTGATTTTCCTGCAGGAACTCTTGAAAACACTCTTGAAAAAAAAAGGCCCTATCCTTATATAAGAAGTAACTTATTAAAATAGTCAACTTTTAACGATTTTAACTAATCTTTTTAACAACTGTTTTTAACAAACCCTATTATTAAAGAAGTGAGGCCAGACCTATGGACGTTATGCAACGCATTGATGATGCTGTTAAGAGTAATTCGATTGTAATTTTTATGAAAGGCACACCACAAATGCCTTCTTGCGGATTTTCTGCTCGAGCTGCTGAAGCTTTGATCAACACCGGTGTTGAATTTTCCTATGTCAATGTGCTGACTGACCCGGAAATTTTTGAAAATCTACCACGCTATGCTGATTGGCCTACATTCCCGCAGATTTACATTAATCATGAATTAACGGGCGGCGGCGATATTATTTTGGAAATGTTCCAAAATGGGCAGCTGAAAACTGTCTGTGAAGCAGCAGTTGCTGCTGATAAGGCTTAAAAAATCCCTCAAGAGCCCCTTTTTCTTTACTAACTAATTAAGAAAAAGGGCCTCTTGCCGCATAGTTATAATTGCAACGCCCTCTTATCAGCAAAATCAAATTGCCCCATCCGCCGCACTGCGCTTGTCCCCCCGATATGAACCGTATATGTTATTTTATTTCTTGCTGTTTCATTGACTGATTGCCTTTTTACACCCAAACTAAATAAGTGCTCCACCAAAAGTAGGCCCCATGAGGGGAAATAGTGAGCATTCATTATTGAGTGATCCGCATCAGAACCTGGCATTTATTATTGTGCTCGGACTGCGTCAAATCGCCCAATAATAAACGC
>JAPVVU010000422.1 GCA_028571885.1 Gammaproteobacteria bacterium
ATCAGGTGCATCAACATATCCCTGATACCAGTGAAATGGGTGAACAGGAACAAGTCAGGTATTGGGAAAATGAGATTGACAATGCCATAAAGCAGCATCGAATGTTTCTGGTTTTTCAACCATTTATTAATTTATTGGGTGAAGGCAATGAAGATTTTGAAATTTTTATCCGTCTGCGTAATGAACAGGGGGACACAATATTTCCGCGAGAATTTTTACCCCTGACAGAGGCCTCTAATCATTCAATTCACATTGATCGATGGGTGATAGCCGAAGCCATGCGCACTCTTTCAGAACGTATTAAAGCGGGTCACAACAATCGATTTATTATTAAACTGACCTGTGCTTCACTTTTTGATGACAAGTTTATCGCCTGGGTTAAGCATAATCTGGAGCGTTTTAAACTCAAGCCTGAGTCAGTGATCTTTCAGGTCAAAGCTCATCAGGTTGCGGAAAACCTCCGTCAGGCACAACATCTGGCAAAACAGTTACATCAACTCGGATGCCACTTTAGCTTAGAACATTTTGGCAAGGAAGATAATGCATTTACACTATTAAAACATATACAAGTTGATTTCCTGAAACTTGATATTGATTTAGTGAAAAATATTTCAACCAATGCTGATAAGCTGGTAGGATTAAACGCAGTCTGTTCGCAGGCAAATGAACTGAACATTAAAACTATTGTACCATTTGTCGAAGAAGCAGGATCGTTATCCGTTATCTGGCAATCAGGTGCTCACTTTATTCAGGGTATTTTTCTACAGGAAGCAAGCGAATCACTGGACTTTGACTTCTCAAGTTTTTCTTAAAATCACAGATGAGGGCAGACACACAGGTCTGCCCCTACGTAGGGGCGAACCTATGTGTTCGCCCTGAAAATTATTCTTTTTCTCCCACATAGATTGCATCCACTTTTTGCAATCCTCTCGGCAGTTTATTTCCCCGACGACCGCGCTCATGAATATAATGTTCCAGATCGGACAGACTCAAGGTCAAGTGCCGTTTACCAGAGATAATCGTCAGCTTCTCACCTTCAGGTAAGATGATAATAGCCTGAACAAACTCTTCGCGTTCAGCAACTCTCGAAGAGGGTATTGAAATAATTTTGATCCCCTTACCCTTTGCCAATACGGGTAATTCTGACAGTGAATGGATCAGTAATCGCCCTTCATTACTCACAGCAACCACTTTATCTGTTTCTAAATTGTTGACCAAAGCAGGCTTCATCACCTGAGCACCCGCAGACACTTTAATCAGCGCTTTACCTTTTTTGTTTTTGCTGAACATGTCGCTCAGCTTAGCAACAAAACCATAACCCGCGTCTGTGGTAAACAAATAAAGTTGTTCTTCATTGCTATTCATCAACACCGAAACAAAACTCACATTACCTGCAGGTGAAAGACGCCCGGTTAAAGGTTCGCCCTGTCCCCTTGCAGATGGCAGAGTATGTCCGGGCAAAGAATAACTCCGTCCGGCACTATCTAAAATAGCCACCTGCTGATTACTCTTTCCCAGAGTATTGGCTTTATAGGCATCACCTGCTTTATAGTTAAGTGTCATGGGATCAGTATCATGCCCTTTCGCAGCTCGAATCCAGCCTTTTTCAGAAAGCACCACAGTGATGGGATCAGCACCCACTAAATCAGTTTCTTCCATAGCCCTGGCTGCATCCCGGAACACCAGTGGTGAACGACGAGCATCACCATGCTTTTTAGCCGCAGCGATTAATTCTTTTTTTATCACGGTTTTCATTCGCTGACGTGATCCCAGCGTTTTAGTCAGCCAGTCCTTTTCTGTCTGCAATTCTTCCTGCTCTTCGCGAATTCGCATTTCTTCTAATTTAGCAAGATGGCGCAGTTTCAGATTTAATACCGCTTCTGCCTGAATATCACTCAGAGAAAAACGGGCCATTAAAACAGCCTTAGGCTTATCTTCCGTACGAATAATATGGATCACTTCATCAATATTTAGAAAAGCAATTAAAAAGCCATCCAGTAAGTGCAGCCGTTCATTAACCTTGTCCAGACGATATTGCAAACGTCTGCGAACGGTTTCAAAGCGATACATCAGCCATTGTTCAAGGATTGTTTTCAAATCCTTAACCTGTGGACGCCCATCAAGACCAATCATATTCATATTGACCCGATAGCTCTTTTCTAAATCTGTCGTGGCAAACAGATGCTGCATAAGCTGCTCAACATCGATTCGATTGGAACGAGGGACAATAACCAGACGGATCGGGTTTTCATGATCCGATTCATCTCTGAGATCTGACACCATAGGCAATTTTTTAGCTTGCATCTGCGCTGCGATTTGTTCCAGCACTTTGCTGCCTGATGTCTGGTGCGGCAAAGCAGTAATAATCACATCACTGCCTTCTTTCTCAAAACAGGCTCTCATTCTGATAGAGCCATTGCCGGTACGATATATTTTTAGAATATCATCACGCGGGGTAATAATTTCAGCATCTGTAGGATAGTCAGGACCTTTAATTTCATCACAGATCTGCTCAATCGTGACACCGGGTGAATCCAGTAATAAAATACAGGCATTAACCACTTCATTGAGATTATGAGCGGGTATATCTGTCGCCATACCTACCGCAATACCTGTCGTGCCATTTAATAAAATATGCGGCACCTGTGCCGGCAGCAGACGGGGTTCCTCC
>JAPVVU010000423.1 GCA_028571885.1 Gammaproteobacteria bacterium
ATGGCTACGATCCGACTTATTCTCTGGCTGGATCTGGATGAATGGCGTTTTTCCAGCAATGGTAAAAGCTTTAATCGATTACGAAGGGACTACTGGCCTGAACGTTGGAAAAAAGCAAAGTTACCCCAGGCTCAACAATCTACTTTTGGTTGGACCTTACTGCCTGAAGCCAGAGACTTACATCCTGAAGAGAGTGTGGGCGGCAGTTTTGTCATCCCTTATCAAGCAAGTCCTTTTACACTAACGATGAATTTTCCCGTAGGTGCTGATAAACAAAGCTCTTTAAAAACCGTGACATTTGAAGGTGTCCAATGTTTAAGAAATTAATACTAACTTTTTTCATATTACTGATCACAAGCCCAATCCAGGCCAGTGAAGCGGCATTAAAACTTCCCAAAGGTGTCATTCCTCTTGCTGATAAAACCACAAAACCATTGATACTGAATGATATGGATGGTGAACAACGGGATATAGCCAATGAACGTGGTCACTGGGTTTTCGTGCATTTCTGGGCCAGCTGGTGCGGCCCCTGCCGCAGGGAAATGCCGACCATCCAAAAGATAGTCTCAGAGCTGGAGCAGGATAAAATGGTCATTTACCTGATTAATACGGCTGAAGATGAAGATACAGTATTTGAATTTTTATCCAGTGTTGCCCCGGATTTGAACCCCCTGATGGATACAGATGGTCTGGTCACAGAGCGCTGGCAACCCAGAGGTTTGCCCGCTACATTTCTGGTTGATCCCAATGGCATTCCCCGATATGTTGCCCTGGGTGGTCGCCCCTGGGATCAGGCACAATATCTTGATTTCCTGAAATCACTTTATCAATAAATTTACAACAATATCCAGGAGGTTCCTGTGAAAATTCTGTTAATGTTATTATTATCCTTTCTATTGGTTGCCTGTAACCAGAATACTATAAACCTCCCTTCGCCTGAATCACTCGATAATAAGCTGATTGAGTTATCCATTGATGACCTGCATAAAGGTATTAGACAACAAACCATGAGCTGCCAGTCGGTGGTACAGGGGTATCTTCGCCGGATCAAACATTTTGATCAAAGTTCCGGTCTCAATGCGATTATCTTGATCAATCCTAACGCTTTAAACAAAGCAAAAAGATTGGATCAGCAATTCGCCCAAACCAAAGCCATGAAAAAGCTGCATTGTGTTCCGGTTATCCTCAAAGATAATTTTGATACCGCTGATATGCCCACCGAAGCAGGTTCTATGGCTTTAAAAGGCCATATCCCGGTTGACGATGCCTTTTTAGTCAAACGCTTACGTGAACAGGATGCCATCATTATTGCCAAGTCCAATATGGGAGAATGGGCTTTTAGTCCTTATCAGACCATTAGTTCAACTCATGGTGAAACCCGTAATGCGTATTCACTGGATCATGTTCCAGCTGGTTCCAGTGGTGGGACCGCCTCAGCGATTGCAGCCAATTTTGGAATTATCGGCATGGGCACAGATACTGGAAATTCTATCCGTGGACCTGCCTCTCATCTCGCCCTGGTTGGCTTGCGTCCCACGCTTGGCGCCACCAGCCGGAATGGTATTGTCCCCCTGCTTTTAAACCGGGATATTGGCGGGCCATTGATGAGAACGGTTACCGATACGGCGATTGTTTATTCTGTACTGGCTGGCCCAGATCCTGCCGATCCCATAACGCAAAACCCGGACCATCAAGTCTATGATGATTATCGAGCCTTTCTGGATAAAGATGGACTGAAAGGTGCTCGTATCGCCGTATTGGAAGCATTAATGCCCTTTGACGATACCCATCCAGAAGTTCTGGATGCCATGCAACAGGCGATAAAACATTTAAAACTTGCCGGTGCGACGGTTATTGAACCGTTTCATATCAAGAGATTAAAGCAATTAACTCAAAATACCGGTTTTTGCAGTCGGTTTGCGCAAGATCTGGATCATTATCTAAAAGAAGCGCCATCAACCACCCGCTTACGTTCTTTTGACATGCTGAAAAATTCTCAGCAATTTCTAGCACTCAGTCAAAAGGCAATAGAATGGGCTTCTGCTCCAAAAGAGGCCGCTGATATGCGCCATCCACCCTGTATTGATGTGCAGGGTGACCCGCGCAGAAAAGCCTTGTTGGATGCCGTCGTCAATGCAATGGATAATGATAATATTGATGCTATTATTTACCCCAGTTGGCGCTACCCCCCACGAGAAATCGGTGATCTGGAATCGTCGCACGGTAATAACAGTCCAGTCATTGTCCCCCATACTGGATTGCCGGGTCTCACAGTCCCCATGGGATTCACTCAGGAAGGCTTACCCTTGGGTTTGCAATTTATGGGCCGTCAATTCAGCGAACCATTACTGTTGAAACTGGGTTATGCTTATGAACAACGCACGCAGCAAAGAAAACCGCCAGCACAATTTGGGCTTTTAAAATAGCCGTTTTACAATAGTTATGGTTAGACCTTAGTCTGTGAAAGGATGTCTTCTTGTGATTCAGGAATAATAAACTGAAATAAAGCACCTCTACCTGAAGGAAGGGTAGTGGAAAATAAAGTGTTTAGATAGTGTTCGTGATATTAATGGTAAAGAACATTCTTGCGCTTGTATATGAGCGTCTAGCGGTAGGAATCCCCTTGATTTAGCTCAATGGCATTCATTTTACCTAAAAATTA
>JAPVVU010000424.1 GCA_028571885.1 Gammaproteobacteria bacterium
ACAATCACCAATCTTAACCCAGATAGTTTTTTCAATGCCGTGCAATTTTTTCAGAGCCTGCTGACGTTCTTCTACATCCGTATATTCAAGCATAAAAGTGGCTTTCCAATTATGTCCATCAGGAATAAGCGGGTTATAGGTGTCAAGTTCTACTTTGATGGCGTCGGATTCAAAAATTCGTTCAATGCGTAACATTTCCTGAATCTGATACTGCATGGTCAGCTGATCTTCAAAATACAGGGTTGCATTAGGGCCAATAGGCACCTGCCTCATTTTTTTATGATCCATCACCCTGGCTCTAAACTCAGGGCGTATTGCCGCATAATCTTCCAGACTGTAAAGATCGTCACGTTTTAATATTGTCATAATTTAATCCTGCCCTTCTTTTTTGGTAACTTCTTTTTTAGTAACTTCTTTTTTAGTAAAGAGTTAAGTGAATAAGTTTTTCAGCAAATGAGTTATAGTCCATAAGCCTTACGTAATAGAGAGATAGGATGCTCCGGTTTTTGGCCATTATCCAGACCATTTTCAATATGATGACCAGCCATCGCACAATCACTGCCATAATGATCGGCCTCAAATTGTTTCACCTGATTCACCACCGGACGGCCTATTTTCATTGCTGTTTTATGAAATTCACTTTTCACGGCATAAGTGCCGTCATGTCCGGAACAACGTTCAATGGTCTTAATTTCCGTGTCCGGTATTAATTGTAAAACGTCTCTGGTTTTCATGCCGATTTTCTGTACCCGCTGATGACAGGCAACATGATAAGCCACTTTACCTAATGATTGCTTAAACTGGGTATCCAGCTTGCCGTCTTTATGACGGATCATAAGATATTCAAACGGATCAAAGATGGCCTGACTGACTTTAAGCACGTCTTCATCATCCGGAAAAATCAAAGGCAATTCCTGTTTGAACATCAGCGCACAGGAAGGAACAGGGGCAATAATATCCCAGCCTTCATTGACCAGCTTAAGTAAAACTGGAATATTGGCATTTTTAGCTTTTTCAACAGAATCCAGATCACCCAATTCCAGTTTCGGCATACCACAACACTGTTCTTTTTCTGCAATTGTGACAGGAATATTATTATGTTCAAATACTGCAACCAGATCTTCACCAATATCCGGTTCATTGACATTGCCGTAACAGGTTGCAAAAAGAGCAACCTTACCGCTGGTGCGACCGGCTGGTACTGGCTCAGGAACAGTTATTCCTTTTAGTCTGCTCAGCCGTTTTCGTAAGCTGTTACTTTGATATTCTGGTAGTTTAGCATCAGGATGAATACCTAACACCTTATCAAGCACGTTACGTGCTGTTTTTTGTTTGTTGACTGAATTGACCACTTGAGAAACAACAGGTAATCCGGCAATTTTACCCACTATATCAGTACTGGTTAATATTTTATCACGCAGTTTGACATCACCTTGTTTAAATTTTACTGCTTTGGCACGTAACATCAGATGAGGGAAATCAATATTCCATTCATGTGGCGGTGTATAAGGGCATTTTGTCATGTAACATAAATCGCATAGAAAACATTCATCAACGACTTTCCAATAATCGTCTTTAGCAACCCCGTCTACTTCAAAGGTTTCAGATTCATCCACCAGATCAAATAGCGTTGGAAAAGAATTGCATAAACTGACACAGCGTCTGCAGCCGTGACACAGATCAAAAACCCGTTCTAATTCAGTAAAAAGTGATTCTTTATTATAAAAATCAGCTTCTTTCCATTCAACCGGATTTCGAGTCGGTGCTTCCAGATTACCTTCTTTCATTACAGCCATTGTGAATTCCCCATGTCGACTAAGACTTATTGCTGACTTATTAATAGAACAACACTGAGCTATTTCGGAAAAAACTCAGTGTTATCCCAAACGGCTTAAATTGCGTCCAGAGCTTTCTGGAAACGATTAGCATGAGAACGCTCAGCTTTCGCCAGAGTTTCAAACCAGTCAGCAATTTCATCGAAGCCTTCATCACGAGCAGTTTTAGCCATACCGGGATACATGTCAGTATACTCGTGCGTTTCACCGGCAATAGCCGTTTTCAGGTTATCTTCAGTGCTGCCGAATGGTAAACCGGTTGCCGGATCACCACATTGCTCAAGGTATTCCAGATGCCCGTGCGCATGACCCGTCTCACCTTCAGCGGTTGAACGAAATACGACTGCAACATCATTCTCGCCTTCAATATCAGCTTTTCCTGCAAAATACAGATAACGGCGGTTTGCCTGTGATTCACCGGCAAATGCATCTTTCAAACTTTGCTCTGTTTGACTGCCTTTCAGGTCCATTTTAATTCTCCTTTGGTGTAATTAAAGTGATATTTAATCTTAAATAATGGCAATTTCATCTGGCTGTACGAATAAATCCAGTAACTGAATTCCAGGTAGAACTCAATGAGTTGATTTAAAATTAAATATAGTTTGATACTAAAAGGGATATTGGGTTTTGTATAGTGAATTAATTCGATGGTTATAATTGAAAAAAGCGATTATTAATATATGAATCCAGGAGTTAAAAAGTGCTCCTGGCCAGGCGGAAACCCAGGTCATTATCACTACTGTTTGGCTTAAGCCTGCCGCGAAATGCAGAACGACAGTACCCGGCGTAA
>JAPVVU010000425.1 GCA_028571885.1 Gammaproteobacteria bacterium
ATGCTGGTCCCATTGGCAAACACCCATGCCAGTCATAAAATAAAAGTCATGGCCTTGTTTACAGACAAGGCCATGCTGGTTATTGATGGACGACAAAAGATATTAAAAAAAGGGCAAACATTTCAAGGCGTCAAACTGATCAGCTCAGACAGTGACGCCGTTGTGCTGGAATTGCATGGCGCAGAGAAAACGTTTCAGCTGGGGACAGAAATCAGCACCAGTTTTAAAAAAGCGGATCCGGGTAAAGAGCTGGTGATTTGGCAGGATATGTACAATATGTTTAATATCCATGGCAGCATCAATAATTTTTCTGTTAAGTTTTTGATCGATACAGGGGCTTCGAGTGTTGCTTTGAATTCTAATACGGCCAGACGAATTGGCCTGAACTATAAAAAGGGTACGCCAATAGCCGCTTCCACTGCATCCGGTATAGCAAAAGCTTATCAGATAACCCTGGATAAAGTAAAAATAGGACACATACAGCTATATAATGTTCAAGCCGCTGTTCTGGAAGGTTCTTTTCCAACGGACGTTTTGCTGGGGCAGTCCTTTTTGAGTCGTATCCATATGGTTCGGGATGGTCAAAAAATGAAATTGAGAAAGAAGTATTAATCTTCTCGGTTCTTCGCATTTTTGCGTACTTTTTCAAATATCAGCAAAATTACCAAACCTGCCGTTCGGGAATGAGTGTAATAGATCCGCACTTCGGTCTGTCTGTTGATGTTCAGAGGGACGCTTCAAGGCCATCCATGGCTTATAGTGGGTCTAAGAGGATGGAGAAAGTTACCCACAAGTCCATAGGATGATAGTCCTTATTTAACATTCAGCCTGTGGGCCCTGTGGATAACTTTCTCCATCTCTCATTATTATTGTTTTTTTGTTCAATAAGCAACAAGGCAATTTCTTATCTCTAAGATGTATACTGAAGTTAACTGTTATGCACGGGATAACTACGAACATCCATGGCTCAGCATTCGATGCTCATTGAGAGAAATTCGAGCTATCCTGTGTTCTTACTTCGTTAACGAATACTCAGAGTCCGTCTCATTAAGACTCTTCTATAATGAATTTCGCAGAAGTAAGTTTGCATAACAGCTTTCATTAACTTTACTATAGGAGTAACAATTATGAAAGCGAATAGTCACACTCACTATGCTGCTTTGATCGGTTTAGACTGGGCTGATAAAAAGCATGATGTTTGTCTCATGTTACCCAGTACAGGGAAGTTTGAATATAGTCAATTTGCTCACACACCTGAGGCAATTGAAGATTGGGCGCTGGCATTGCACAAGCGATTTCCCCAACAGCCCATCTCTATTTGCCTGGAGTTAAAAAGTGGCCCCATTGTGTATGCTTTGCTTAAGTATCCCTGGTTTGACCTGTATCCTGTGGAACCAGCCACTTTAGCAAAATACCGGGAGACATTTACTCACAGTGGGGCAAAAGATGATCCGAGCGACGCCTTTCTCATGGTTGATTTTACACGGCGTCATAATGATAAGTTACGGCTCATCACTGCAGATGATGAAGAAACCCGCATTCTTCTACGGCAGGTAGAACAACGCCGCTTATTAGTCTCTGAAAAAGTCCGTTTAACCAACCGCATTACACGCGCATTAAAAGACTATTATCCTCAGCCTTTAGGCTGGTTTAATGATATCGATACCGTGATGTTTTGTGATTTTATTAAACAATGGCCCAACCAGTCAAAGGTCTGTCGGGCTCATAAGAGCACTTTGGTTAAATTTTTTCATGAGCATCATGTCCGCTCTCAATCGAGGATTGATAAACGACTTGAAGGGATCCGGGCATCGATGCCATTGACCGAGGATAATGCCGTTATTGAGCCCTCTCAGCATTATGTATTATGTTTGATAGAGATGCTTAAACGTATTCTGAATACTATTAGTGAATATAACCAACAAATTGCTGAACGCTTTGAAGCGCATCCGGATTATGAGGTGTTTCATTCATTTCCTGGAGCAGGCGCTGTCTATGGTCCACGATTACTCACCGCAATGGGTAGTAGAAGGGATCGATTTGAAAGCAGTGATGAACTGGTTCGGCAAATAGGAGTTGCACCCGTGGTTAAGCGCAGTGGCCAATCAACCTGGATCCATTGGCGGTATAATTGTCCCAAATTTGTCCGTCAGACCTTTGTTGAATGGGCCAATCAATCGATACATTATTCTTATTGGGCTCGACTCTATTATGAGAAGCAACAAGCAAAAGGAAAAGCTCATCAGACGATATTGCGGGGTTTGGCATTTAAATGGGCACGAATTATTTTTCGTTGTTGGAAAAATCATGAGCCCTATAATGAGGCAAGATATTTATTAGCACTGAAGAAAAAAGGCTCACCTTTAGTGACTTAATTTTAAAGAGCAAAGAAAATAATTATATTGTTACTTCTTGTTCTAAAGAAAAGAAGGTATGGCTTTTTTTGCCTGAAGGAAATAGCAGCCATATCAATTTTTTTCAAAAAAACTTGACAGACCGACTCAGAGTTCTCTCAACTGCGGCATCCATGCCTTATAAAGCCCTCTGAACATCAACAGACAGACCAAATTGCTTCTACGTCATTCACTTACTTAGGGGAGAAAGATCAAGAGCAAAAGAAAAA
>JAPVVU010000426.1 GCA_028571885.1 Gammaproteobacteria bacterium
CAGGCTATGCAGGAGAGATTAACGATAAAGTATTAAAGATAATCGATAGAATTGGCAAGCGCTGTGATTATTTATTAAATAATGTCACAGATATTATTAAACTGGGTAATTTAAAATCCTATGTGGTCTTTGATGAAAAAAGATCGGATGCAAAAGGCCGCACACAATTTTATCCAGTTAATATTGTCAAATATATCGATGAGTTTCTTATGCAAAATAATGCCCTGACCCAGGAAAAGAACATTACCATAAATATTGATAATCAGCTGCCAGATGCGGGTAAAAGAAGCAATACAGATATAATGGCTAATGAAGAAAATCTGCAGCTGATTTTTAGTAATTTGCTCAGCAATGCGATTAACTATTCTCACATTAATGGTATTATTGATGTCGTGCTGAGTGAAAAAGAAAGTGAAAATAAAAAATTAATTTGTGTCAGTATCAAAGATCATGGCATTGGTATTGATGAAAAACAAATTAATAAAGTATTTGAAGAGCATTTTAGAGCCAATAATGCAGCTAAATTTTATGAAGGTGGAACAGGATTAGGTTTATCCATTGTCAAAGTCTGCAGTCAAATTCTTGATGCGGACATTCAGATTGAAAGTATCCTCAGTGAGGGGACGATGGTGACAGTTTGTTTTAAAGCAGGAGAAATCTATCATGAGTAAGATAATGATCATTGATGATGATCGGGATATTATTGACAGCATCGGTATGATTCTGGAAGCTAATGATTATACAGTTGCTGCAAAAATGGATACGGACAATTTAATTGCGGACATTGAGTCAGAAAACCCTGATGTTATTTTATTAGATATTGTTTTTCCGGAAGATGCTCAGGCAGGTTTTAAAGCGGCCAGAAAAATTGCCTTGCAGGAAACATTGAAACACATTCCCGTACTTATATTGAGTGCAGTCAACCAATTGAATAATTTAGGCTTTAGTTTCACCGAAAATGATATCAGTAATGATTTTATGCCTGTCAGCGGCTTTATAGAAAAGCCGGTTGAACCTGCGGAATTATTAGAAAAAATTAAATCTGTGGAAAAGATTTAATTCAATACAACGAAGTATACGGATAAGAAAATGAATGCTTCCTCCCGGATTGAGCAGACCCAATTACCGCTAATTGGAAAAATAACCGAGGTCCACGGCCCGGTAGTGGTTATCGCCTGTAAACAATTACCGCCTCTACGTCAGGCGTTGAGAACTCGTCTGGATGGTGAAACCTATTTATTTGAAGTCCACCAGCATCTTGATGAGCACCATATACGTGCAATTACCTTGCATTATACTGCTGGACTTTGTCGCGGCATGGAAGTCTACGATACAGGTAATCCTCTTCACGTACCTGTTTCTGAAGATATTCTGGGACGTTTACTCAATGTTTTTGGTGAACCAATTGACGGTGGTAAGCCATTGTCTGCAACTGTATTTCGTAATATTCACGGCAGCCCGATTTCACTTGGAGAAGCTTTACCTGTCAGTAATATTCTGCAAACAGGGATCAAGGTAATTGACTTACTTTGTCCTTTTGTCCGGGGAGGAAAAACCGGATTATTTGGTGGTGCCGGCGTTGGAAAAACAGTACTGGTTACCGAGTTTATGCATGCGGTAACGACTCTGCATAAAGGCGTATCTGTTTTTGCCGGGGTGGGTGAACGCATTCGTGAGGGCCATGAACTCTGGCATGAGATGCAAAAAGCAGGTGTCATGCCGCAGACCGTGATGATTTTTGGTCAAATGGATGAATCTCCGGGAGTACGTTTTCGTGTTGGACTGTCTGCTCTGACCTATGCAGAGTATCTGCGCAATACATTAAAAAAAGAAGTGCTGTTTGTTATGGATAATGTTTTTCGCTTTGTTCAGGCGGGGAGTGAAGTATCCAGTCTGCTGGGGCGTATGCCTGCTACAGTCGGTTATCAGCCGACTCTGGCAACTGAGGTGGCAGAACTGCAAGACCGTATTATGTCTACGAAGGAGGGAGCAATTACCTCTGTCCAGGCTGTATACGTCCCTGCTGATGATATGACCGACCCTGCGGTAACCACTATCCTGGGGCATATTGATACTACTGTGATTTTGTCACGTGAGCAGGCAGGCAAAGGCATTTATCCAGCAGTGGACCCTTTACGCTCAAGCAGCAAACTAATGGATCGACAAACTCTGGGAGACCGTCATTATGCTATTGCAGAAGGGGTTCGCGAACATCTTGCACATTATCATGAACTGGAAGACATTATCAGCATGCTGGGTGTGGAAGAGCTCTCAGAAAAGGACCGACTTATAGTGATGCGAGCCAGAAAACTGCAACACTATCTGACTCAGCCATTTTGGGTTACACAGGCACATACTGGAATAAATGGCGTATCGGTTTCCCTGAATGAAACTCTGAATGATTGTGAAGCCTTTTTGCTGGGGCATTATGATGATCTTGATGAACAGCAATGCTATATGCGTGGCGCTATTAGTGGTGTTATTAAAGGTACCGGGCATGAAAACCTTTAGCCTGCACTTATATGATACCAGCGGCTTTGAACATATCAATAATGTGACTTCTTTTGTTGCTGAGGATAACTCCGGCAGTTTTGCACTGC
>JAPVVU010000427.1 GCA_028571885.1 Gammaproteobacteria bacterium
CTGTTTCGTAGGGGCGAACCTATGTGTTCGCCCTCATCTGATTTGCCCTAATCAATTTTGCATAAGCCCTTTAATACCATATCGGTATAACTGATGATGCCAATGATTTCTCCATGCCTGGTAACAGGTGCACGGGACAGGCCTAATTGTTCAAACAGGCGGGCACAATAGCGAATATCCATATCCTGACGAACAGTAATTGCCGGTTTGGTCATTACTTCATAAACATTTGTCCGGTCAACTGATTTATCAATGGCAAGTACTTTACGGGCAATATCAGAAATAACCACAATGCCCCATTCATCATTATTATGTCGTTTATTAACAATCAGAGTTTTAGTTTCAATATGCTTCATTTCATCTAATGCTTCTTTGACAGTTTTCATACCATCAACAAAATCCACTTGATGTTTCATGACATCTTTAACCTGGATACGTGTGGGGTTCATAGTCTTTCCTCGACAGTTTCACTCAGTTGTTGAATTTGGTGTGAGATACCAACAGCATCTTCCACATCAAGTTGAAAAGCAATTCCAGTGCCCGGTGAATTATCAAATTTGCCGACGTCACTGATTTTCTCTAAAATATCACGACTCAGATGTTCTTCAACCAGTAGAAATAAAACGTCTCGCTGAGTTTCCAGAGTGAGTCCAAAAAAAGTTTTAGTTTTTTTGATACCCTCACCTCGAGCATTGTTGATAACTGTTGCACCCGTTGCACCAGCTGTACGGCTGGCATCCAGAACTGCATCAGTCACATCATCATCTACAAGTGCAATAATTAATTTAAATTTCATTGATGATTTCTCTTTTAGTTTTCATTTTGCGGAGCCATGTTGCTTTTTCTCTTACCATACCACTCAGATAATTGAGCATAGGCGAGTACCGAAATTATAGGAAACAGACTGGCAAAAGCGATCAGGCCAAAGCCATCTAACAGCTCGCTGCGTCCAGGTACATTTCCTGCCAGACCAATTCCCAGTGCTGCCACAATGGGAACGGTGACAGTTGATGTTGTCACACCACCGGAATCATAAGCCAGAGGTATAATTAATCTGGGGGAAAAAAAGGTTTGAATAACCACAATAATATAGCCGCTGATAATAAACCAATGTAATGGCAGGCCAGTCACAATTCGCCATGAACCCAGAGAAATACCGAAGGCAACACCAATTGCAACAGCAATACGCAGGCCCCAGATTCCGATTGTACCACCGGACACTTCATTGGCTTTAATCGCCACAGCCAGCAGGGAAGGTTCAGCAACTGTGGTACTAAAGCCAATGGTAAAAGCAAACACATAAACCCAGAAATACTGACTCCAGTGAAATTCAATTGCCTGTGCACCTTGTGTCACAGTTTCTGTCACTGGTATGAATATGGACTGGCGGATAAATTCTGGATCGGTCAATTGTGCCGCCATTAATTTACCAATTGGGAATAAGGCATCTTCCAAACCTTGAAGGAATAGTGCTAAACCAAAAATAACATAGAAAAAACCAATTAGAACACGTTTTAGATTAGGGATTTTTTTACGAATAACAAAAAATTGAAAGCCAAAAATAATACCTGCAATGGGCAATACATCGGTGATGGTATGTAAAAATGTCCAGAAAAATTCAACGATTTCATTCATCAGTAAAGCATCCCATAAGCCATGACAAAAATCATCGGTGTCAGAGAGGCCAGGGCTATCAGTCCAAAGCCATCTAACATAGGATTACGACCCTTGATACTGGATGCCAGGCCAATGCCCAGGGCGGTCATTAATGGCACAGTGATCGTCGAGGTGGTGACGCCGCCAGAATCATAAGCAATACCAATAATCTCTTTTGGGGCTATCATCGTCATGCCAACCACCAGTACATAGCCGCCCATAATGATCCATTGAATAGACCAGCCTTTAAGAATTCTTAATACACCAATCACAGCGGCCAGACCGACTGAGAAAGCAACAGTAAATTTGAGTCCCTGGGCATATTGTTTGATGGCAAGATCTGTGGCCTCAACGACACCACCCTGGGCAGCAATACGAGCCGCCTTTTTAGATACCGCGATGAGCGCAGGTTCAGCAACGGTTGTACCAAAGCCCAGACAAAATGCAAAAGTGAGTAACCAGAACACACTGCCCTTACGTGCAAAGGCAAAAGCCATGGATTCGCCAATGGGAAAAAGTCCCATTTCAAGACCATAAATAAAAAAGGTGAGTCCCACGACAACAAGAATAGAGCCTATAACTATGTCATCTATATTGGGTATGGGTTGTTTCAGGATAAAGAGCTGAAAAAAAGTAATAACAATAGCAATAGGCGCCAGATCTCTTGCACTGGCAGCAATTGTTTTTAAAAAATGTAATATAGGGCGCTTCATATAATGAATGATCGGGGTGGCGTAACCATAAAACCTCAACTATATTTAATTTCGAATAACTTCTTTATTTAGCAAGAGTCTATTCTTAAAGATATTAGTTGATCAATCAAGCTAATTTTTTAAAAAAAGCTCAAGCTTTAATTTTAACTACCGATACTGCTAATGAAGAACATCTTTTGATGTATCTGTTTAATGCTTAAAGTGCAATAAAAAGTGCAATAAA
>JAPVVU010000428.1 GCA_028571885.1 Gammaproteobacteria bacterium
CAACATTTGCCGAGGCATTAAAAGACATAACAACCACATCTTTTCGATCAGCTACTTTAATTCCTGCGCAGACTGTAGCCATTTTGAATCCCGAAACCGGATGCATTTCAGGGAGATTCAATTTTATTAACGTTGTGATTGTCATTTTTTAGCCTTTTTACTCTAATCAGCAAAAGGGCGAACACATAGGTTCGCCCCTACATTGTACCGTACATGCGTAGGGGCAGACCTATGTGTCTGCCCTCAGACCTCTATTTTAAAACATGTTTAAACAAAAATGCCCACACAAGTGGGCATTTTTTTACCAGTATAAGCCAGCAGAAAATCAACTGAGTTTTCCACAACACTGTTTATATTTCTTACCCGAGCCACAGGGACAAGGCTGATTTCGCCCTACTTTTTGTCCCTCTCTGACAAAAGGCTGAGCTTTATTATCCTGCTCAGGCGTTTTTTCAACATCAGGATCAGCATCGCCCAATGAATTAACACCATCATGCTGAAATTCCATCTCAGGTTGCTCATGGTGTTCAAATTCACTTAAATCAGGCTCTTCACGAATTTGCATAATACTCAATCGAGCAATGACGTCAAATTTAACGCGATCCAGCAAATCAGTAAACAGTTCAAAAGACTCCCGTTTATATTCCTGTTTGGGATTTTTTTGTGCATAACCACGCAAGCCAATACCCTTACGCAGATAATCCATGGCAGCCAGATGTTCTTTCCAAAGACTATCAAGCACTTCCAGCATAACGCCTTTTTCAACACGGCGCATCATTTCAGAGCCAATTAATTCTTCTTTTTGTGCGATAGAATCAATCATTTCCTGCAGAATACGCTCCCTTAAAGGTTCCTCATGCAGATCATCATCTTCAGCCAACCATTTTGCAACAGGCAGATCCATAAAAAATTCATTTCTTAACGCTTCTTCAAGTCCCGAAACATCCCATTGTTCTTCAATACTTTCAGGTGGGATATAGTTGCTGATAAATTGATTAGCCACATCCTCACGAATATCAACAATCAGATCTGAGATATCTTCAGTGGCCATGAGTTCGCTACGTTGCTCATAGATCACTTTGCGCTGGTCGTTGGCAACATCATCATATTCCAGTAATTGCTTACGAATATCAAAGTTATGGCCTTCAACTTTGCGCTGGGCATTTTCAATAGAACGAGTGACCCATTTGTGCTCAATGGCTTCACCTTTTTCCATACCCAGCTTACGCATTAAGCCAGCCATTTTTTCTGAAGCAAATATACGCATCAGATTATCATCCAGTGACAGATAAAAGCGTGAAGACCCCGGATCACCCTGACGTCCTGAGCGACCTCTTAACTGATTATCAATACGTCTGGATTCGTGGCGCTCTGTGCCGATAATGTGTAATCCACCATTGTTTAAAACCTGCTCATGCCGTTTTTTCCACTCAGTACGCATTTTTTGTACAGTTTCATCATCCGGCCCATCAAGTTTATTAATTTCTGCATCAATATTACCACCGAGTACAATATCGGTACCACGACCAGCCATATTGGTCGCAATGGTGATATTACCGGCTTGTCCTGCCTGAGCAATAATATCAGCTTCGCGAGCATGCTGCTTGGCATTCAGCACTTCATGTTTAATATCCGCTTTATTAAGCGCATCTGAAAGCAATTCAGATACTTCAATCGATGCGGTACCAACCAATGCCGGCTGGCCTCTCTTCTGACACTCTTCAATATCTTCTATAATGGCATCAAATTTTTCTCCCTGAGTAAGAAAAATCAGATCACCATTATCCTCACGCTGCATAGGTTGGTTGGTTGGCAGAACAATCACTTCAAGGTGATAAATTTCATGAAACTCGAATGCTTCTGTATCTGCAGTACCCGTCATTCCGGATAGTTTTTTGTACAAACGGAACAAATTCTGGAAGGTGATCGATGCCAGAGTTTGATTCTCAACCTGAATTTCAACCCCTTCTTTGGCTTCAATAGCCTGATGCAGACCATCTGACCAGCGTCGACCCGGCATGGTACGGCCGGTAAATTCATCAACAATAACCACTTCACCATTGCTGACAATATAGTCAACATTTTTGGTAAAAAGGCTATGAGCTCTTAGTGCAGCATTCACATGGTGCATCAAAATAATATTTGACGGATCATACAGGCTTTCATTTTCCTGGATGAGTCCTTCCTCAACTAAGAAATCTTCAACGTGCTGGTGCCCTTCATTGGACAATAAGACTTGTTTGTCCTTCTCATTAACGGTGTAATCGCCTGGCGGCTCTTCTTCCTGTTCTTCCAGAGATTCAACAACCACCTGTTGTACAAGCTTTGGAATCAGTTTATTGACCCGTTTATAAGTATCTGAATTGTCTTCAGCCGGTCCTGAAATAATCAAAGGTGTTCTGGCTTCGTCAATTAAGATTGAATCAACTTCATCGACGATAGCGAAATTAAGCCCTCTTTGTACTTTTTCTTCACTTGAAAAAGCCATATTATCGCGCAGATAATCAAAACCAAATTCGTTATTGGTACCATAAGTGATATCAGCAGCATAGGCCTGGCGTTTTTGTTCACC
>JAPVVU010000429.1 GCA_028571885.1 Gammaproteobacteria bacterium
AGTAAGCCTTTTTCTGAATTACTGAGTGTGTCGCGCTCAGTTTTTACCATACTGAGTTCACTGCTCATGGAATCATATTTTGCTTTCATCCGGACAACATCCTGTTGAGCTTTGGATAACTGTTCTCTGGCAGCAGGCGTGTTAGTAAGGAAACGGCTCAATACCCAGCCTTCCACACCTTTAGGTGTTCGGGCACGGGTATAGCCGGATTCTTTTGTCAGAATGGTCAGAGGCGTTCCACTTTTGATAATTTTGATGATTTTGAAACTATTGCCTTTGCCCGAACGCATATTTATAACCAGTTCATCACTGACGTACTGTACTTTTGCCACTGCGGCCATACTGGAAAATAGTGCTAACAGGGCAATAATAAATAGGCTTTTATTTGAAATATCCATATCGAGTCCTTACCGGATTAATTTGATCAGTACCTGGAGAAATAATTTCTATGGTACTAAAGAATTGAAGCGCTATTATCCTCAATTCTTTAACAGGATTCTACTAATTATTTTACCGGGTGCTGATCTGGTCTGCCATCAGGGGAAATTGAATTAAATTTGCTGCCACTTTTCTACTTAAGCAGTGATTTCGCTTATATAATCTGATGGATCCGAAAAGAAAAATATGCCGATTATGTTACCTTCAACCCGGGTTACTTTGGCAGCAATGGCATAACTGTTTTGATTATGATTGATGGGCAGATAGAGATTTATATCGTCCAGTTTGTTGAAATTTGCACCAGATACATGTTTTAACAGCATTCCGCCTTTACCGATATTAATAGCTATGGCCCTGGCTCGCTTTCTATTGGGAAGTTCTATATCGACAGGAAAGCTGACGGCGGTTCTGTGATATTCCCTTTTTTCATGAGATGGCGGCATTATTTAAGCTGACCCTTGCTATGCATATGGACTACGATTTGCTAATGACTCTCATAGTGTATCATATTCTGGATACCATCCCCAGATCATCTGTTTCTTGTCAGCGCTGAAGCATAAAATATTTCAAACAGTCAATTACCGGCTAAAATAAATTTTTGAATGATTTTCACTCGATTTATTAAAGAACAACCATCAATATTTCAGTTTATTAAGCCAGGAAGGCATGTAAATCATTGGTTTGGTTTTATCTGTCTGTCAGAATACCTACACCCACATTGTATTTTATTCGTTTATTAAACGAGTTTAAGCTAAATCAATCTAAGACGAAATGGCTGAGCAATCAACGCTTCAATATCACCTTTTTCAAACCAGGGAGCTGATAAAGTGGCACGAACTAATTGTAACAATCCTCGTTTTCCCAGTAATCTGACTGTTTTAATCAATGCCACCGAGAACAAAGCCAGTACATTAAACAGGTGTGCCAAACGCATAAGACAATGGTAGCCTTTCATTGCATTCCAATTTAGACTAAAGCAATGTTCATAATGATAGCCCTGATGCTTCTCTACTAAAAAGTTTGCCTCAATCCCCCAGCGATATCGAGCCCCCAGATTGCAACGTTCATGGACATTATGATGTTTCAGTTCACGACTGGACAACCAGGCATGGCGTGAATATCTTTCCTCAATTTCACCTTGCTGATTAACTTCCTGCCAATGTTCATCACACACAACCAGATGGACAAGCATTGTTTTTTTGCCATTATCAAAGTCATATTCAATGTTATTAATCCAGGTAAACGATTGTGTTCGCCTATTCCATTCTTGTTGATGCTGATTATTTTTTTCTACCTTGCAAAGCGACTGAAACTCTCGCCAGACTGTTTTTAAATCCGCTTTTTGAAGGACAATCATATACTGCCAGTTTTTCTTCTGGCAGTATTGCATCAGCGGGCCATTGGCGTAAAGTCCATCCAATAACAGGATAATGGGCAGATGTGAAAAATAATTTTTTATCTTTTGACACAAACGCCTGAATGCCCTGAGTTCACAGTCCTGTTTACTCTTTTGTTGATCGCCCAATTGATATTCTAAAAACTCACTCAGCAGGGGGATCACCAGACCATTATGAAAGGACAAGTTGGCTTCTAACACATAGACATAATATTGATACTCATCTTCCTCTTCGTCCTCTGTCTCTGTCGCTCCCTCTTCATTATTTTTGCCGTTATTATGTTCACTTTTCTTCTTCTTTTTTTTACGCTGTAACAATTGCTCAGTAAAAAGATCCTTTCGAGCCATTTTTTGTGAGCCATCAATCGCCACCGGATAACAATTATTGATCAGATAGCGCTTGAATTTTTTCTTCCGGATGAGATTGTTCAGTACATCAATCTGAATGCGTTCAAGCGCTTCAATATCAATTGTTTTGAGTACTCGAAACAAGGTGTCTGAATGAGGTAAACTTTCCAACTCTGGAAAAAAGGCCTGCAGATTTTTTTCAAAGAAAGGTCGGGTCATTTTGCGGTTCACTTCTCGACGTGAAGCGAACTGGAAGACAAACATCAACAGTCCATAGAGCATTAAAACCGTTATTTTATGTTTTATCTTTTTTGGATTTCGGTGATCGGGTATTTTCTTAAGACCCTTTAGAATAAGGGGTAATTGTGAGCGAAGGACA
>JAPVVU010000430.1 GCA_028571885.1 Gammaproteobacteria bacterium
CGTCGCAACGCTTATCATCGTCGCAACCTTTATCATCGTCGCAACGCTTACAACAGAACCGCCAGAACCTGAGTTCAGATAGCGCACAAAAGAGTGAAAATTTAGAATCCAGTTTATTATCCAGTATGATCACTGGTTTGCATGAGGATGGTTCACCATGGTCCGGGGCCAAAGCAACTATTAAATTAGATAAGCAGCAATGGCAATTTGACACCTTATTGACTCAACAGACAAATGATAGCGTATTATCTCTTGTCGAACGGTTTTTTAAAAAATCTGAACACTTTCAGCAAGGTAATTATCCCACTTATATTGCCTGGAATGGGGGTTATATACTCAATGCAGAGCTGGTGGGCAAATTAGCCTTATCCGAAAAGTATATCGGCTGTCCTTTGGGTTTATTAATAAAAAATGGCCAGCTGCTCTCATTACCTTTATTTAATAAACCGGCTTTATGTTTTTTAGACTCCGGGAAAATAAGCATAATAGAAGCTAATTTAGAACAGGGATTTACGCTCAGTAAAACTGAGGATAATAGAATTTATCGCTTTAATCCTACTGAATATAATGTTCTGAGTAAAAATAATCAGTGTTATTTTGATTTATTATATGAAAAAAAGACCATTGTTAATAACAATGTCAACAATAAGCATATTTTTTACTATTTATCCGGCAATACCATTATTAAAGTGATTGACATTGCAGCACAACAAGAAGCGCAAGAGATTATTTTAAATCCTGTTGGCATCACTTTAGCTTTTCCGGCAGATCAGGCACCTGACTGGGCTGAAGGGACTCAACTGCTGCTCACGATGGCTGGCTGGGAACATGTGGTCAATGCAATTGAAGCGGGACCACGTCTTATTCGTGACGCAAAACAATCCATTGAAATGCAAGCCGGGGGATGGAAAACTCAAAAATCAATAGTCACTCAAGCAGCACGAGTTGATTTTATGGATATGCGGGGCCCTAAGATAGGGGTGGGTATCAATGATGCTGGAGACTTAATGGTGGTAGCAATCAATGGGCGTATTCGTGAAAGTGTCGGTACTACCCATATAGAATTAGCAAAAATATTGTTGCAACAGGGTGCGAAACAGGCCATGGGCTTTGATCCGGGAGGCAGTGTGACTTTGGTTGTTGATGGTTTACAACTCAATATTACGCCCTACAATAAAGACTATGAACAAAATCCTTTATCCATGCCGCCGCAAGCAAGATTTGTCGGAAATGCTATTATTGGATACATAGGGACTGTTGATAATCAACAGCCCCCTAAATAAGTGTTCCACCAAAAGTAGGCCCCATGAGGGGAAATAGTGAACATTCTTTATTTAACATCCGCATCAGAGCCTGCCATTTATTATTGTGCTCGGACTGCGTCAAATCGCCCAATAATAAATGACAGGCTCTGATACTCAGTGTGCACCATTTCGGAACAGTTATTTAGACAATTGAACAACTTGTGAAGCCCTTATAGTTAAGGTAGATATATGGATCAATATACTGAGCAGCGCCCCTGGGGAAGTTTTACTATTCTTGAAGATAAGGAGAATTTTAAAACCAAACGCTTAGATGTTTTACCTGAAAAAAGATTATCACTGCAATCACATCAACGGCGTTCTGAACATTGGATTATAGTCACTGGTTCAGCAAAAATCACAGTGGGTGATAAGGTTAAAAACTATAGTAAGGGTGAGCATGTGTTTGTACCAAAAGGATGCAAACACCGCATTGAGAATATTGGCAAGACTTTACTCACCATTGTTGAAGTACAACTGGGTGACTATTTTGGTGAAGATGATATTATTCGTTATGAGGATGATTTTGATCGTCATGTTTAAGAAAGCCATCAGCCAAAATATTTTGTTACCACTGTTGCTTTGCTAACATAAAAATTAAAAAAAATGCAGGATCTGTGAATATGAACATAGGTGTAATTATCGGTCGCTATCAAGATATTGACGGGGTTTCTTTAGAAACTGAAAAATGGGTACAAGTACTTGAAAGAATGGGACACTGTGTGTGTATTTTATCGGGAGGTTATCCTAATTATTACAGTAAATCACCACACCATAGTAACTTGCCCAGCTTGTCATTTTTTTCTCCTGAATGCGAATGGGAACAAAAACGGGCTTTTTTCTATCCCGATGAAGATCCCGATGAATTATTATCACATCTGGAAAGAACCACTCAGCGATTGACCAAAGAAATTTTTAAATGGATTGTTGCCAATAAACTCGACAGCATACTCGTTGAGAATGCGACAGCCTTGCCTTGTCATCTTTCCATGGGCCTGGCGATTAAAAATATCATGGATTATGGTGCCTTACATGTCGTTACCCATGACCATGACTTTGCCTGGGAAAGAAGTAAACGCTATCATTCACCGCATAAAGAAGTCATGGATATTATTTCTGATACTTTTCCACCAAAAAATAAGCAAATAAAACATGCAGTGATTAATGAATTCAGCCAAAGATATTTAAAAGAAAAATTTGATTTGGACTCCCTTGTGGTGCCCAATGTTATGGATTTTTCAGCTCCC
>JAPVVU010000431.1 GCA_028571885.1 Gammaproteobacteria bacterium
GATGGTTGATCTCTGGCTGCCTCAGGGAAGTTCTTTTCAGGCGACTGAAGCCTATGCCAAACGATTTGAAAAGTTGTTAAAAGATGACTTTGGTTTGGCTGAGGGCTCTCATTTAGCTGAAGGCTCTGGTTTGGCTGATGGCTCTAATATTATTAATTATGTTGCTTATGTGGGTGGTGGTTCGCCGCGTTTTTATCTGCCTCTTGATCAAGAATTAAAACATAATAATCTGGCTCAGTTTGTCATAATGACACGGGATAATGAAGCCCGAGAACTTGTCAGGAAACACTTAATTCAGGTTTTTAAGGAGAAATTTACCGATATTCGAGGGCGTGTAAAACGTCTGGAGAATGGCCCGCCAATTGGATATCCTATTCAGTTCAGGGTGACGGGTAAAGATCGTGATGTGCTAAGAAAAATTGCTGCTGATGTAGCAGCGATTATGCGTGAACATCCGAATGTTGATAACGTCAATTTTAACTGGAATGAATTATCTAAAGTCGTCAAATTGCATATTGATCAAGACAAAGCACGTGTTTTAGGTATTAGCTCACAAGAGTTGGCTATTGTGATTAATTCAATTTTAAGCGGTTATTCAATTACCCGATTTAGAGATGATAATCAACTGGTTGAAGTGTTGGCCAGAGCAGAAAAAAATGAACGCATTGGTCTGGGAAATTTAAGTGATATCCGTATTCCTACCAATAACGGACCTTTTATACCCTTAAGTCAATTAGTTTCTCTTTCTTATGAATTAGAAGAAGGCTTAATCTGGCGACGTGATCTGCAGCCAACGATTACCGTAAGAGCCGATGTTACTGGTCATGTGCAGGCGGCAAATGTGAGTCTGCAACTTGATCCGCAGTTAAACAGCATGCGTGAAAGACTGCCTGTAGGTTATAGTATTGACCTGGGCGGCGTGGTAGAAGAAAGTGCAAAGGGGGAAAAATCAATTGTGGCTGTTATGCCTGTTGTGGTGTTGAGTATTTTTACTTTGCTTATGATTCAGCTGCAAAGTTTTCAGAGGACTCTGATTGTGATATTAACCGCGCCTCTTGGCATTATTGGTGTGAGTGCTGCTTTACTGCTTTTTAATGCACCCTATGGCTTTGTCGCAAACCTGGGCGTTATTGCTCTTTTTGGTATGATTATGAGAAATTCTGTCATATTAGTGGATCAAATTGAACGAGATCGAGACGAAGGGGCAACGATGAAAACAGCTATTATTGAATCTGCTGTGAGACGTTTGCGTCCCATTGCATTGACTGCCGCAGCATCGGTATTAGCAATGATTCCACTATCAACAAATACCTTCTGGGGGCCTATGGCCATGTCAATTATGGGCGGCTTAATCGTGGCCACACTACTCACGCTTTTGTTTCTTCCTGCTCTTTATGCCGCCTGGTTTAAAGCATAAGTATCGATTATGGGCTGCGCACTTAATCCAGGTATCGTGTTATGCTTGTTCCAAAAAATATCTTTAATGATTGTCCATCGCATCTGAAAGTTTAGTGTAAATAGTGCCCAGCTGATCATCGATTGATTTAGCTTCCATATAGATACCCACTAATTTTTTCATACTGTTTTCAATAAGCTGCATGAAAAAATCTTCTTGCTCATCACTTAAATCCAAAAAGTGAAAGCCAGTTTCCATTTCTAACATTAATTTTTCCATTGTATCAACAGTGGATAATTCATGTTTCTGGAACTGTTTTTCAACAAAAGTGACTGTTGAACGGATATCCTCCATCACCGTCATTAAAGCATTCTTTCTTATAAAATCAATGAGACGCGATTCAACGCCTTCAATGACCGCAGCCAGTATATCTCTGAAACGGCCATACATTATCTCATCGTCCAGCGGCATATCTTTGACCATGATGGAGGTATGATGATCATTAAAAATTGTTTTATTCTGGAAGTCAAAAATACGTCCGCGATTTTTTATCAGCTCAAAGACTTCTTCTTCAATTGGATTGCAGTGCTGATTTGGAGCACGAAAACTACGGGTATGATCAGCCATTCGAAACTGGATACTACCTGAAAGATTCAGTTTTTCCAGCATCTTAAAAACAGCGGTAGCCAGTTGAGACTCATTTTCAGTGTTAAATGTCTCTTTAATAAATTGCAGGACAATGCCGTATTGAGAGGCTTCTGTCATTGCCTGAAAGGCCATGTCTCTGGCCATATTTTGTTGTTCTTGCAGATCCTTATGCTGTTTGTGATAACGGTCCACTTTTTTTAGTTTAGCTAATAGTTCATCATAGGAAAAAGGTTTTACCAAAAAGTCATCACCACCGATATAATAGGCTCTCATGCGCTCATCCTGCGAGTCCTTGCCACTGATAAAAATGATAGCTGTCTGTTCATCCGGATCCATTTCCCGAAATTGTTTGCAGACTTCATAACCGTCTTTGTCCGGCATGCGAATATCGAGCAGAATTATTTCCGGACGTTGAGTGTGATACAGACTCAATGCCTCATCCCCTGATGCAAATACGAGGGGGTCATATTCCTCACTAAGTAATTCAAACATTGACTCAC
>JAPVVU010000432.1 GCA_028571885.1 Gammaproteobacteria bacterium
ACAATCACCTGACCATCCAGCGTCAGTTCAAATGTCATTCCATCGGGCATTTCACTGTCTTCTGCTATAATTGAGTCAAAAACAGGATCAGTTTTATCCATTTCAACTATCTCAGGTTTCGCCTGTTTTTTTTCATCTGCGAGTCGGGCCAGTGCCTCCCGAAATAAGTTTTTCTCGTCTTTTAAACGACGGTCTTTAATATGCTGAACTTTATTGGGTAGTAAAACACCTTGAAAGGAAAAGTCACGGGGTTGTAATAGTGAATAATGCTTATTTAACAATAGCAAAGTATCATCAACTTTAGTGGTTTTGTGTGCTAATTCAGAAAAGATCAGCTGCCATTGTTCATTATCCTGAAGTTCGAGATAGTCACCCAGAAAATTTTCAGCCTGACGGAAAAAACCTGGCAGCTCATAACGTATCCGATTTAATAAGCGAATGGATTCCAGACAATGAAATAATTTTAATGCTTTAACCGGATCATCAAACTGGTTGAATTTTTCATTTAGATCGTACCGCCAGGTACCAAACCAGTTCTGAGCCCATTGATAAACGGTCAATAGCTTATAATAGAAAAAATTATCTTCTTTGGAAGAATAGTCACTAATAATTTCTGGTAAATATATCGTTTCAGTATCGGTACATATCTGTTCTGCAGCCTCAATCTTTAATGTGCGTCCATTTAGACCACACACAAAAGCACTTAGCAATTTTTTTATATCATCCAGAACAATACCATGCTGTTTTTTAAAATAGTTTTCAGAAAATTCTTTGGTATTATGCAAAACTTTGATACAAAGCTGCAGCCCTCTTTCATCAAAGGCTGACATGGCTGCAATTGTCCAGTGTTCCACCGCATCCAGATCATGCTGTAAAAATAGAACCGCCTCTGAAAAATGAGCCGCATATTGATAGGCCATTTCTGCATTGGTTAATGCAATGACTTCAACCCAATGCAAACCAAATTGTTGTTCCTGCGTCGACAAAGCGGACATTTGTTTTGCAGGGCCTGCGGCAGAACGTCTGAAAGAAAGAACAGGATCAAGATACTGATCTAATTGCTCTTCCATATCTTCAGCATTAAGTGCCTGCATTTTCATCTTTTCCATTAACCGTTAAAAGAGTGAAGCACTGAGCTCATTGATGGCAGAGAGCATTTCCGGATCATCAGTTAAAGCCTGGGCAATTGAACTTCTGCAGGCAGCAACCGGATTAATACCATCTTTGATCAATAGTGCGGCATGAACCAGCAAGCGGGTACTTGCACCTTCATCTAAACCACTGCCTTTTAAATTACGTGTCATATGGGCAAACTTAACCAGACTTTTAGCCAAATCAGAATCAATACCTGCTTCATTTTCAAGGATCTTCTGTTCAATTTTGGCATCAGGGTAATCAAATTCCAGTGCCACGAAACGCTGCCTGGTACTTTGCTTAAGATCTTTCAGAACACTTTGGTATCCCGGGTTATAAGACATAGCCAGACAGAAATCATCTTCAGCTTCAAGCACAACACCTCTTTTTTCCATCGGTAAGACGCGACGATCATCAGCCAGAGGATGAATGACAACCGTAGTATCCTTTCTTGCTTCAACCACTTCATCAAGATAACAGATAGCACCAGAGCGAACTGATTTTGCTAACGGACCATCAACCCAGACTGTTTCACCGCTGGTAATAAGATAACGTCCAACCAGATCTGAAGCGGTTAAATCATCATGGCAGGAAACGGTAATTAAAGGCCGTTTTAAACGCCAGGCCATATGTTCCATAAAACGGGTTTTACCACAACCCGTCGGACCTTTAAGAAGCACCGGCAGTTTATTTTTATAAGCCGATTCAAAAATCTCAATTTCATCCCCTACCGGCTCATAATAGGGCTCATCCAATATAAAATATTCTTCTGGTAAAATTTCTTGAGATAATAGATCCATTCCTGCTCCAAAATTGAAAATCAAAAGCCGTTAGAAATTCCTAATAATTAGGAGTTATATGGGGTTGTTTAAAATTATAAAAACCATAGATTAGAAAAGGGATATTTCGATATAATCATCTGCCGAAATAAGCTGTTCTACACATAATCTGAAAAATACAATTAATTTACTGATCAGTTTTTCCAAAAGTTGCTTATACTCAACTTAAAAGAACCTCAATTAATGAAATAATGATTGAGAAACAACGATAAAATAAGCCTCAAATAATAACAATTCTCATTAACGATTTCAATTGATTAGTACTTACTGATATAGGTCATAAAACTGCCATTTTGTTTAGTTTTTCATGGAAAATCAAAACAAAAAAAGGTATCCTCCCTTGTCTATTTCTAAATAGAAAAATTATTCGTATAAGGAATTTCTAGAAAATTATTTGTCAACAATCTTTCAAAGCAAGAATGTTTATCGATGATTTTCCAGAAATTCTTTTTTATCAATCCGTTCCGTGGAGGAAATTCGATGTCGGATATTGTTGCAACCAACGAGACTATATTAGTCGTAGGTGGCGGTATCAGTGGTATCAGCGCTGCCCTAGAAGCTGCAGAAACAG
>JAPVVU010000433.1 GCA_028571885.1 Gammaproteobacteria bacterium
GTTCCAGAGTCGGGGCGCTTGGCCTGATGCAGATCATGCCTGACACAGGCAAAGTCATTGCCCGAAAGCTAAAAGTTAAATTCAGCAGCAAGAATCAATTACTCAGCCCGGAAACCAATGTGAAATTTGGTACAAAGTATCTCAACATGATGCTTAAGAAGTTTTACAAACAACCGGCTTTAGCCAGTGCCGCCTACAATGCGGGAGGTCATCGTGTGAATGCATGGTTGCCGAAAAAGCAGGATATGAGTGCTGATCGCTGGATAGAAAGCATTCCATTCAAAGAAACACGAGAATACGTCAGCAGCATTTTGGCCTATACGGCAATTTATGAGCATCAAATGGAGCTACCGCAAACTCGCCTGAATTCCATTATGCCCAATGTACCTAAGAAATAATGTATCTGAGAAATAATGTACCTGAGAAATAGTGTACCTGGGAAATGATGTACTTAAGAAATAATATACCTTAGAAAGGATACACGAAAGAAATAGTGGGTAGAAAAATTATAAGATGAAATTAGCCCTGTTCTTTTTCTATTCTTTTCATCATGCTGGTCCAATGATTTAAAGAATGCTTATCATCAATGGTGATCATTTTATTCTCTGATAACCATAAGCCTTCACTATTAAAGCTAAACATAAAAGTAAGATCGCTTCTTTCGGATTTTGTTAATAAATTTTTGTTAATATTGTCTAATATCAACGGCACTGAATCTAAAGAAGGGTAAAAACTTAATACCATGTGGTTTTGTTGATCAGCCATTTTTACATAGTTAATTCTAAGTCGCTCAAAGGGGATATCCAGAGCCAACAGGGTAAAGTATTTGGCGATACTAAAATCTTCACAATCACCCGCATTACGTATCAAACTCTCAATCGGTGTTGCCCAGTAATCGGTTTTATTCCAAAGTTCTTTATCAGAAACCCAGTTCATCCGATTAAAAAAATCATTCACTAATTGTATTTTTTCCTGCTCAGTTTTACCCAAACTATGATGAATTAGATTTTCCCAGGCAGTAAAACGCTGACTTGTTTCCATGTCATGTGTATAATTTATCTGGTGATTTGCCTCTGCCATAAGAAAATCATATTTATCATTATGATCAGCATGGGCGGCAACGATACAACAAAAAGGCGCTGAGAAGAAAGACAGTTTAACCAGATTTAATGCCAGGTATTTAGAATACTTTACAACCATACCATTCCCCTTTCCCAGACAAGTGCCTACAGCTGTCCCAGATAGTGCCTACAGCTATCCCAGATAAGTGCCCTCAGCTATTCTTGATTTCAGTGTAGCACAAAAAAGAAAACCGGCAGTAAGTATTTATACGTATATTAAATCCCATAATTAAATTTATACCCACGATACTTGAAAATGCAGACTTCGTTATTTTAACTTAAAGCCTCAATCATGTAGTACTTATACATTCAATCGGCTCTAAGTCAAAATGCCTCGCTGCATTTCCAAGTATCATGGGTATATATCACAGACTAAACTGCAACAACGGCTTTAATAGGAGGATGTGGGTCATAACCTTCCAGTTCAAAATCTTCTAATTTATAATCATAGATGCTGTCAGGTTTACGCTTAATTTTTAAGGTCGGTAATTGGCGTGGTTGTCTTTCAAGTTGTGTTTTTACCTGTTCCATATGATTACTATAGATGTGGGCATCGCCAATTGAAATAATCAGATCACCTAATTCCAGTCCAGTCTGCTGACATAAAATGTGTACCCACAAAGCAGCTTGTGCCGTATTAAAAGGATTCCCCAGTAAAAGATCATTGGACCGAATAGTACACATCAGACTTAACTTATTATCGGCAACATTAAATTGATATAAAAGATGGCAGGGAGGTAAGGCCATTTTGCCATTTTTGACATTTTCCTGAGGTGATAATGATTCATCAGGTAGATATTCACAGTTCCAGGCATGGAAAAGAATACGTCTTGAATAGGGATTATTTTTTAATAAGTCGACAACATAGTCAATCTGGTTAATTGAGCCTCCCTCTTTGGTTGGCCATGCAGTCCATTGTTTACCATAAACAGGTCCTAAATCACCCGTTTCTGTGGCCCATTCATTCCAGATTTTTGCATCCAGATCATTAATGTTGGTACTACCAGAAATAAACCAGAGCAGCTCATTTATCACTGATTTGAAGTGCACTTTTTTAGTGGTTAATAATGGAAATCCTTTAGACAGATCATGCCTGAACTGGCAGCCAAATAATGAGGTGGTTCCAGTGCCTGTACGATCCGTCTTAACGGAGCCGTTTTCCAGGACATTTCTAAGTAAATCCAAATATTGTTTCATTCTGTTTCCTAACTGATAGAAGTAGTCAGCAGAATTGTATTATATCTCCTGTTTACATGCCATTTTTTACGACCTCGGAAAAAATATTTATTACCTGACCTATATACACCATAGACATCTATATACCCATGATACTTGGAAATGCAGCGAGGCATTTTGACTTAGAGCCGATTGAGTGTATAAGTACTACATGATTGAGGCTTTAAGTTAA
>JAPVVU010000434.1 GCA_028571885.1 Gammaproteobacteria bacterium
CATTCGCCGACCAGTGATCTGGCGGTAACTTCGGTACTTGCATGTGTGGCCTTTTTGTCAGTACACTGGTCTGGTATTCGTACTCAGGGATTAAAAAACTATTTGCGTCATTACCTGACACCAAGTCCAATACTGTTACCTTTTCATATTATTGGCGAAATTACCCGTACTATTGCCCTGGCGATACGTCTGTTTGGTAATATGATGAGCCTGGAAATGGCAGCCCTTTTAATGCTCATGGTGGCTGGTCTTCTGGTTCCTGTTCCGATTATGATGTTACATATTATTGAAGCTTTAGTACAGGCATACTTATTTGGACTGCTTGCACTTATCTACATAGCTGGTGGCCTTCAAGCCCACCAGATCAAACAACAAAAAGAAGAGAAAAACTTATGACTGATATTTCAATGTTTACACTCATTTCTACTGTGGCAGCCATCCTGGGAATTTCCATCGGTGTTATTTTTCCTGCCCTGGCAATGGGAAAAGCCATTAGTAGTGCAATGGACGCGCTGTCCAGACAGCCGGAATCGGAACGCTCTATTATGCGCACCTTATTTATTGGTTTGGCCATGATTGAATCATTAGCGATTTATGTACTGGTCATTGCTTTGATTATATTATTCAGAAACCCGTTACTTGAATATCTGATTAAATAATTAAGGGGAGAGGTGAGCTAAAGGGTTGCTGATACTTCAAATTTTATAATATATTATTCAATCGATTTTGTTTTATGAGGGATTGATCCTTGGAATTTCACTGGTCTACTTTTATATTGGAAATTATAAATTTTCTGATCCTTGTCTGGATACTGAAATATTTTCTCTATAAACCTGTGCTGAAAATTATTGAACAGAGAAAGGCTGGTATCCAGAATGATCTGGATGAGGCACAAAGTTTGCGTGATGAGTCACAATTGCTGGAACAGCAATATGAAAGCAGGCAGCAGGAATGGCAACAGGAAAAACAGCTGTCACGCAAGAAACTGCATGAAGAAATTGCTCTGGAACGTGAACGATTAATAAAGGACTTAAACTGTTCACTTGAACAGGAACGGCAAAAATCTCAGGTTCTGGAAGAACGTCAGCTTAATGATACAGTAAAAATAGCACAGCAGCAGGTGCTGAATAATGGTGCCCGTTTTACTGCTATGTTGTTATCTCGTCTTGCTGATTCTGAACTGGGAACGGTATTAGAGAGCCGGCTGTTTACTTTGCTGCTGGAAAATTTGGCGTCACTGCCTGAGGAACGACTGGAAATGCTCCGCACAGCTGTGGTTGAAAAAGATCAAACGGTAAAGATAATCAGCAGCAATGAATTAAATCCTGAGGATAGAAAAAAACTGGAAGATGCCTTATACCGGGTAATTGCAACCAGGCTGACTTATGAATATCAGCAGGATCCTAAACTGCTTGCTGGACTGCGTATTGTTCTTGGTTCCTGGATATTACATGCTAACCTGCAGGATGAACTGCAATTTTTTTCTGAGTCTCTGCATGAGTAGTAATATTGAACCATTCAACAATCTATTAGAACGACAGGCGGACAGACTTAAAGGCTATCAATTTGGCGTACGCATCACTGAACGGGGCAGTGTCGTATCCATCGGTGATGGAATTGCCTGGATCAGTGGTTTGCCTTCGGCTGCAATGGATGAGATTCTGAGTTTTGAAGATGGCAGTCAGGGGATGGTTTTTGATTTAACCCCCGAACTGGTTGGTGTGGTATTGCTGCATGAAACGGCCACATTGACCTCAGGAATGTCTGTACACGTGACCGGGCAACGATTAAGTATACCTGTGGGTGATACTCTAATCGGCCGCATTATTGATCCCCTTGGTGCACCGCTTGATGATCTGCCAGAGCCGGAACAATCCAGAAGACGCCCTCTGGAATTAAAATCACCCTCTATCATTGCCAGAGACTTTGTACATAAACCGTTATATACGGGATGCAAAATTATCGATACGATGATGCCCATTGGAAAAGGACAGCGACAACTGCTTATTGGTGATGAGGGACTGGGGCGCAGTTCAATAGCAATAGATACGGTGCTTAATCAATCAGGAAAAAATGTTTATTGTGTCTATGTATTGATTGGTCAAAAACTTTCTACGATTGTTAAAAGTATTGATATTTTGCGCCAGCATAATGCCCTTGAGTATACGACTGTCGTTGTTGCTGAGGCCAGTGCCTTACCAGGGTTACAATATATTGCGCCTTTTTCTGGCTGCAGTATAGCGGAGTTCTGGATGAATAATGGCCAGGATACTTTAGTTATTTATGATGATCTGTCTACGCACGCCAAAACATACCGCGAACTTTCCCTGTTATTACGCCGGCCACCTGGACGTGAGGCGTATCCAGGTGATATTTTTTCTGTCCACGCACGCTTACTGGAACGCAGCACTATGCTCAATACTGCCCAGGGCGGCGGCAGTATGACGGCATTTCCTATTGTTCTCACTAATCAGGGTGAAATTGCTTCTTATATTCCGACCAATCTTATTTCAATCACTGA
>JAPVVU010000435.1 GCA_028571885.1 Gammaproteobacteria bacterium
AAGAGCAAGAGCAACATCAAAAGATAAGAATAAAACCAAAGCTCGAGTTCGGATGCTTTTATCTTTTGATTTTTCTCTTCCACCCAAAGAGAGAAACGTGATGCAGGTAAGAAGGTGCGGAGGCGTGGTTGGCTTTGCAGTGGTATTTCGAGGCAGGACGCCGAGGATAAGCGTCCCATGGATGGGCTTGAAGCGTCCACAGCAAAGCCAACCACGCCTCACCAACTTCTGAATTTAGGCACCACTTTCGAGTCTCCATCCATCTTTTGATCTGTCTGCCCTGGTGGTTTTGCTGACAGTTAATAGACTTGTTATTTAATCACTTGAAGAATTAACAGCGTGTTTATCACTCACAATCAAATCACTTGATAAACCCGGAAATGCACTAATCACTGACATAATTACTGCCGCTGCATAGGGAAGTGACTGTACTAGCAGAACAGTGAACCATAACATAAGATCCAGATCATTCAGTGAAAAATAAAAATACACTGCCCCTGCCGCCATCCAAAGTAACAACATAATCAGCGTTTCTTCAAAAGCAGCCCCGATGGCCTGAAAAAATGCCGCAGACTGCTCCATTTTTGGGGTACGTAAAAATGGTCGCCCCGTAGTGAACAAGCCCAGCCACATGGCTTTGGCTATCGTATGAGATAAGGCTAATCCGGAAACTGCTGCAGCTACAGTCTGACGGAAAGTGACGACAATATTTGCTCCTCGATAAAGATAGAATAGCTTCAAAATTTTAAACACAAACAATGTCAGTGGTAAAATTGAAAAAATCACCAGCGGTGGTGCAATTCTTTCCGGTGCAAGCACCATTGCTACGGTCCAAAGTAATGCCGCGAGATTAAATATCAGATTAACACCATCAGCAATCCAGGGTAACCAGCCGGCAATAAAATGATATCGTTGTCCTGAGGATAACTGAGTTTTTGTTTTGCCAGACAGTTTCCCCCAATGGTGACGCATAATTTGCATTGCACCATATGCCCAGCGAAAACGTTGATTTTTATAATCAACAAAAGTGTCAGGCATCAGGCCCTTACCATAACTTTTGGGGCTATAAACAGCCTCATGTCCAGCGGCAAAAATCATTAAGCCCAGTTCAGCATCTTCAGTAATGGTGTTCTCACTCCAGCCTCCAACCTGTTCCAAAACCGTTCTTCTAACCATCGTCATAGTGCCGTGTTGAATAATGGCATTACGCTCATTTCGCGTCACCATGCCAATATAAAAAAAGCCGCGATACTCAGAGAAACACATTGCTTTAAAGGCATTTTCCCGCAAATCCCGGTAATCCTGAGGTGATTGAACAATCGCTACTTCAGCGCGAGAAAATTGGGGAACCAGATCTTTTAACCAATTGGGCGTCACGCAATAATCACTGTCAATGACAGCAATAACACCGGCTTGTGCTGCTGTTTTTTCTAAAGCAAAATTCAGCGCTCCAGATTTAAAACCAGACAGTGGGTCTTTGTGATAAAACTTAAATCGTTCACCCAACTGTTCACAATGTGCTTCAACAGGCTGCCAAACCAGGGGATCTTTGGTGTTGTTATCAATAACAATCACTTCATAATTTTCATAATCAAGTTCAGATAGAGCATTGAGTGTTTCAATCATCATATCTGGAGGCTCGTTATAAGCGGGTACATGAATTGAGACGAAGGGTAATTCATGAGCATTTATTTCCAGTGACATTAATTCACGACGTCTTTTTTTTACCCACACAGTTTCTGCCCATTCATGCGCTTCAATCAGCAAGACAATCGCAACGCCCACCATGCCGAAAACGAGTACAATTCCCACTAGAATAGTGGACAGTGTCATATATTGATCCACATAATCATAGATTATCCAGACAATGATCGTGGCGAGAAAAAAAGCAATGAATGCCAGAAAACTTCGCCCTGAATGACTGAGTGTTTTTGCATCAATGGACAGCATGGCGAAGAAAATGATGGCAAACAAGACAGAAAGGCCCGCCAGAAAATCCCACTGTGGTATTTCAATTATGGGCTTAGTGAACTCAAATTTAGTTTGGCGATCGACATCATAGACCCCCCAGTAGGCACCAATAGAACCTTCAATATCTAATTTCCAGGGTTGATCAAAGGCTTCCATAAGATAATAGATATAATTATTTTCTGCTGCTTTGTGCAGAAAGCGTCGTAAAAAGGTGGCTTCATTTGCTTCTGATGCCACGGATTCCTTCTCAGTCCGTCCATGACTGGGCCAGCCGACTTCTGCGATGACAAGGGGTTTGCCCGGATAGAGACTCTTAAGATGCTCCATGCGGTTTTCAATATGCCCGACTGCCTTATCCAGAGATATTCCTTCCCAAAACGGCAGCATATGAACAGCAATATAATCGACATGTTTGACCAGTTCAGGGTATTTTTCCCAGATATGCCAGGGTTCGGCTGTACTGACAGGCATACCAACTTCTGCCCGGACGTGATCAAGGTGAGCTATCAGTTG
>JAPVVU010000436.1 GCA_028571885.1 Gammaproteobacteria bacterium
AGCAAAAAGTTACATGATTTTGAAGCTGTATTTGAAGTTCATTATTTTAAACGTTTTATGCTGTTTTTCCCTCTGATTTTTATTCTGGCCCTCGGTATTCGCTCTTCTTTTGGCCACCGCCCGGCCAATATTTCAGATGCCATGTATTCCAGTAATCGTGTTGTCAATGAAATAACAAAAAACTCATTCTATAGTATTGTGTATGCGATTTATCGCAATGCAAAATATGGCAATAGTAAATTAGACGTCTATGGTGAAATGGATATCAAAGATGCCATGAGCCGGGTGAGTAAAGAGTTAAATATTGAACTATCTGAGAATACACAGTCGCCTTTCAGTCGAGAAGAGATAACGCATTTTCCTGCAGCCAGGCCGAAGAATCTGGTCATTTTTTTACAGGAGGGTTTAGGTTCTCAATTTGTGGAAGTAACGGGTGGTGAGCCGGGTATCACGCCTAATTTTAATCGTCTGAGCCAGGAAGGGGTTTTATTTACCAACCTTTTTTCAAACGGTACTCGAAGTATAAGAGGTATTGCTGGTAGTGTTTCAGGTAATTTCTCTGTACCAGGTAAGGGCGTTGTAAAAAGAAATAAGTCGCAGAGCGACTTCTTTACTATTGCATCCCTGTTAAAACCTTTTGGCTACCATTCTATGTTTTTCTATGGTGGAGAAAGTCGTTTTGATAATATGAAAGGCTGGTTTCTGGGTAATGGTTTTGATGAAATAATCGATCAGCCAAAATTTATTGAGCCTGAATTCACCGGTACCTGGGGAGTGAGTGATGGCGATATGGTCATTCGAGCCAATCAGGAATTTAAAAAATTATCTGCAAAACAGCAGCCATTTGTTGCAGTGATGTTTAGTACCTCTAATCATTCACCTTTTGATTTCCCCCCCGGAAAAATAGAATTGATTGACGGCATCCCTGAAAAAAGTGAATTAAACGCCATTAAGTACGCTGATTATGCGATTGGTCACTTCATTGAACTGGCTAAGAAAGAAGCTTACTATAATGATACAGTTTTTGTTATTTTGGCGGATCATAATATCAGGGTAAGGGGCAGTGATATGCTGCCGGTTAAACTTTATCATATTCCAGGAATGATTCTGGGCGGCGGTATTGCACCTCAAAAAATTGATAGTCTGACCACTCAACCCGATGTTTTAGCCACAGCACTTGATTTAACGGGTCAGAACCTGACTTATCCTGTTCTGGGACGTTCAGTATTCAGTGATAAGAAAAAAGATCTTTCTCTGATGCAGTTTAATGACACTTATGCGTTTCGTATCGGTGATAAGGTGGCAGTATTGAGACCTGAGCAAGAAGCATTGACGTTTCTTTATCAGGACGAAAAAATGATCCCAACTGAACATGATAAAGAGTTAGAAAAAAATGCTTTAGCTTTTATTTTGACCATGAATCATTTGTATGAGGAGCGTTTATATAAATAGGCGCTCAAAAAGTGTTTTGGTAAAATCAGTGTTTGGTGGGGTGGTTCGTCTTTCTGAAGGACGCTACTTTTACCTACAAGAATCATCCATGTGCCGCTCAAACTCGAAATCCATGTCTCGAACCAAAAGTAGGCACCCTGAGGCGAAGTCCCAGACAATTGAACCAGTCTACCCAGTAATCGTTTCTATTAAGCACCTATCCGAATAACCCCTTTAATGGTATTATGCTGGGTTTGAATATGTCCTGTTGATCACCATCAGGTAAGAATAAGACGGTAACGACGATGAATATAGCAAACTATTATAATATTGATAGCCAACAAGTCAGTTTTACACGGAACCAGGCAAGTTCATTTGCTAAGGGGGTTGCGGGTGATTTTAATCCTATTCATGATGAAGACCATCGACGTTTTTGTGTGCCGGGCGACTTATTATTCTCAGTGTTTCTTGCTCAATATGGCATCTATCAGGAAATGAAATTTGAGTTTTCTGGAATGGTGCTTAATACGACTCAATTGATTTTTCCAGCACAGGTCTCAGACGCTTTTAGTTTGCAGGACAGCAATGAAAAAGATTATATGGATATTTCGATATCAGGTGAGAATACTCAGGATGCTGATTTTATATCAATGTTGTCTGAAAAGTATGTACAATTTTCCAGCAGAACTTTCCCTGATATTTTGGTGCCATTGATGGAACAGGAAAAGGTGATGATCAACCCATCACGCCCCCTGATTATCTATAAAAATATGGAAATTCATCTGGATAGGCTCTCAGGAAATAATATTGAGTTGCAGCTGAGAAATTCGTCATTAAAGAAAAATGGCAAAAAAGGTGAAGTCAGATTAGAATTTTCAATTTTGTCTGATGGCGAAGAAATTGGTCATGGAGCAAAAAATTTACTTTTAAGTGGTTTACGTGAGTATGATTTGACCCAATTAGATGATGTTATTACTTCGTATGCTCAACGGAAATCGGATTTTCTTTCTAAGCAGTAAATTTTTTTACTGAGCAAAATATAATTA
>JAPVVU010000437.1 GCA_028571885.1 Gammaproteobacteria bacterium
GAAAAATAAGCAACCATAGGCTTAACACGGGTAATTAATAAATACACGCTGAATAGTTACTATTCTTTTTCATATCCGGTAATCATAGCTTTAAGATAACCCAATGGTTCCTCGCTGGTCGTTAGAGCCAGATAGAGATGGACAATCAAAAAAGCTATTAGTGCAAATGCTGCGGCAGTGTGAATCAAGGCGATAATGCCCAAACTCCAGCTGCCTATGCCAATATTGTCCCAGTAGGGATAAAACAGATAAAGCAGACCGCTAAACCAGATGACCGGTGTAATCACGATGTGCAGGGACAGATAGGCCATACGCTGCATGGGATTGAGTTTTTCCTTACGAGTCTTGTGATGAGGATGGCCGCCACCCATAAAAATATCAATCGCATAAAACTTCATCATAGCAATCAGTTTGTTGGTACTGGAGGGGATATACTGCTTCCATTCTCCGGTGGTCATATGCCAAAAGATGACAAAGACCAACAAACCCATTAGCAGCCAGGAGGCAACAATATGAATATTAACAGCCTGTTCAAAGTTAAAAATCTGATAAGTACCATGAATATTAAATCCGCTAAGCAGCAGAATTAGTATCAATACAGCCAGAGCCCAGTGCCAGAAGCGCTCAAAGCCATTGTACATAATGACTCGGGACATTATTTATTTCTCCTTTTTCTGGAAAAAAAGTAGCGTACCAGTCCATGAAGGGAGACCCCCCCCAGAGTACCCAAAACAACAAGCCAGCCAATTAAATCCAGTAGTTTATAGTTATCTCTTCCCGGCAGATAAAAATCCGTTAAATTTGCCAGTCGACTCTCTTTACTATGACAGGCATCACAGGACAGAGATTGTTCCTTGGGTGCAACCATATGGGCAAGCGGCCAGTGCAAGGTCGTCTCAATAAAACCATATTCGCCACTATAATTTGCCTCGGCTTCATCCATGGCTGATTTAATAGCCGTATTCCAATTATAGGATTTCCAGTAAGCTTTCTTGTCTTTTCCAAACAGATGCAATAGTGCCAGTGTACTATTACCTTTATCATAGGGTTGTTTACCACGCATGATTTTAAAAGGCCAGATACGTGCATCAGGATCATCATAAGAACCTGTAAAAGTATTTAATGCTACAATCTGAGTGGGATCAATTTTTTCATCCAGTTGCTTGTACTTTACATTACCCGATAACCAGTCATATTCGGGCACCAGATTCTGACCCCATTCAAAATTTCCTTTTTTAGTATGATAGGTAAGCTGCCCCTGCTCATTTTTCATTTTAATGAGCTTGCCATCCGCATCTTTCTTTCCTGCTGTAGACCAGTCCCACCACATCTTTGTATCAACGCCTCCACGTGCATAGGTCGGGATATGACAGGTGACACAAGCCACTTTATCCGTGTGATCATTAATTTTATTATTGATTGTTTCGGGATGCGGAGTCATGCCATGACAAGATTCGCAAGTCGCCCTGCTATGATCATCACGTCCGGGTACATCAATACCATGAGTATCTTTGGCTGTAATATTAAAACGACTGCCTTTAATATCATGTCCATCAGCGGTATGACATTCACTACAGGTAAAATTAAGGCCATCGACCCCCATATGAACATCCAGCTGTTTATCAGGATTGGTCATGGATGAATCCAGATCACCATGCTTAACGCCATCACCACCACCACCATAGAAGTGACAGGCACCACAATTTTCCCTGCGTGACTTACCAACATTTTGGGCAATAAAAGAGAGGTCAGGTGCCTTCCAGATTTTTTTACTGCCTTTAGGAAAGGCTTTATCTTTATAAGTAGGATGGCCAGCAGCCGTTGGAAATTTTTTATAGGTATCCGTGGTATCGTGACAAACCAGGCAGTCTACATTTTCTTGTGAAGTAAAATCGAAATTTTTATCTTTCCAGCCGTAGCCTATATGACAACTGGTGCAGCGAGCATAATTTTTATTAATAGACAGGCAATAATTATTGATAATAGATTTTTTACCCACTTCCTGACCCGTATCAGGATTGGTAAATGTCCAGTTCCAATGTTTGGTTTTATGTAATTGTTTACTGGCTTCAGTATGGCAACTAAGACAGGCTTTGGTTACATCTGGGCCGGTGGAAAATTTATTCTGTAGAATTTCAAATTTTGTATGATCAGCTGTTGAGGATATTATTTTTACAGTTTCAACATTTGAGTGGCTGTTTGAACAGATAGCAAGCAGAAAAAAACACAATATTCCAGACGTTAGCACGCCGTTTTTCAGTTTATAGAAAAACATGATTTCCCTCATTCATAAATTATTTTATGATCAGCCCAACAGATGAATTAGTGTGAATAATCCATCTGTTTCACCATTCTTGTAAAAAATATTACAAAATAGTTTTATAGAGCGTTTTCAGAGGTAGCGA
>JAPVVU010000438.1 GCA_028571885.1 Gammaproteobacteria bacterium
ATGAACAAAGCTCAAAATTGTCTGATAATGACAGGTGATTGGCGTGTAAAGACAAGTAATCCGAATTTAATGATTGTTACAGGTGGACAAACAGGTGTCGACCGTGCAGCTCTGGATGCAGCGCTTGAGCTGAATGTTGCCTGTGGCGGCTGGTGTCCTGAAGGCCGGAAAGCTGAAGATGGCATTATTGCAGACAAATATCCATTAATTGAATTATCACGATCGGATTACCGTCAAAGAACCAGAAAAAATGTTGTGGATAGTGATGCTACGGTCATTATTTATTTTAAATACCTCAGTGGCGGTACCCAGCTAACTTTGAAATTCTGCATTAATGAAAAAAAGCCCTATTTGTTAATTGATGCCACTGAACTGTTTGAAAAAAAAGCCGCTGAAAGAGTGCATATTTTTGTTCAGGATTATGACCTTAAAAAAATTAATTTTGCTGGTCCCAGAGGCTCGGGTGAACCACAGGCTTATGACTATACAAAAAAGCTTGTGCGTGACTTCATTCTTACTCAGGTATAAAAAAGTGCTTAAATTACTTAAAGATATTCGTAACTATTCAGCCTGATTTTTTTCTCAAATAAAATCAGGAAGTTTTTTATCAAATAACATTTTCAATGCATGACTTGAACTCACACCATGCTTTCGACAGGTTGATAAATATCCACGCACACGGCAGAATATTTCAGCTCCTTCCATGCTGCGGAAACAGCCAGAAATCTTCTGTTGTACTTTGGTCATCCTGATATCATTTTCACCTTGATTATTAGTGAAAGGCACATCAGTATCTCCCATAAATCTGAGCACATCATCTTCATAATTGATAAGCCGTTCAAGCAAATTTCTTGCCTTACTCCGTTTAAGTGGTCCTCGCTTTCCATTCCTTTCACTTTCATCTGGTGGAGGGCATTCAAGCTCTGCTTCTTCAAGTAATTCTCGATATCGCTCTCTATTCTTGTTGGCAGAACCCTTACCTAATAAACCACCTGCGTTAATAACAGCAATGTTAAATTCTTCAAGAAGATTTTTCATTTTTCCAGCCCATTCTTGCTTGTCTTGCTCATGAGCACGAGTTAATTCTCTTAAATGATGGGCATTACACAAAGAATGCAAACAACCCTCATAAGTATAATAAGGTTTCCAGTGATCGTGACAAAGGATCCCTTTAAAACGAGGAATTATATTCATTTCATCAATGGCTTCACAGCCTCTTCTTTCATGAGGAAAGTAATAGGTCCATAAATCATTACCGGCACAATGCAACCAATGTCTATCACCATTAATATTTATATGAGTCTCGTCAACATTCATTCGGTGTGATGCGGCCAGTCTGTCTTTAACAATAGTTTCAAATCCCAATAATTGCTTATTAGCTGTTTTGTTAAAATTAAAGATTGAGCCCTGACTAATCGGTATTTGTAATTGCTCTGTAAAATATTCCTCTATTCGTTTATAAGGTAGCAGTTGATACTGAGACATATAAACAGCATGAGCTTTTAATGCATTACCATATTGAACGACCCCACTGACATTTTTTGGAAACTCAGCAACAAAACGATTGCCATTCTCATCCTCTAATATCTGAGCCTGATATTCTGTGACAAATCGTGAGATATCAATATCGAAAACCTGGCGCTTATCAAAGCCAACTTCTTTATACGTCCGACCTTTGGGTAATGTCCTTTTATCGATTTCAATTACTTTAACATCATCAGGATTATCAATTTGCCTTAGTGTTGTTCCGACATGACCTTTCTGACCCCCGGGATTATTATCCGATTTTTTTCTGGTGGGCTTCAGACGATTCGGATCACTTGAGGGTGGCTTGCTACTGTTACTACTATTTAAACCGATGCTGTTGGTTAATAGTTTGAGCAGTGTTATCATTATTTTGATCATTGAAAGTAGAGCAGGTGAAATATCTTTCTCTGCACTGAGAAGAGATTCTACCTCTTTGAGTGTTTCATCAATGTCAATATTTTCCAGTTTCAACCAGAGCCCCGAATTACAATTTATTAATAAAACAATTGTATCATAGGGACTTAATGCTCAATTTGGATCTGTCGATCGATTTAAGCCATTTTAATTTTTATTACCCCACGGGATATTCATTCTTTATAGGAAGATCTCTGAGGATCAATCAGATCGTTTAATGCTATAATTATAGCGTACTATATCTACACTAAAAATTTGCAAAAATACATAATTTTCCTGTCAAGTCTTTTTTTTCAACTTTTTTTAAAAAATCAGGCTGAATAGTTACGATAAAGTTAAGTATTCACATGAAGGGGAACAAAATTGATATTGCTCAGAAAATAATTTTTCTACTTCGACGCCTGCTACATTTTTTGCAGC
>JAPVVU010000439.1 GCA_028571885.1 Gammaproteobacteria bacterium
GATGTTTACGTTTAAGTAATTGTAAAGCATTGAGCAAATCATGACTGTCTTCATCACGTAAGTTGGTCAAGACAATAATCAAAGCACGTTTTTTCTGTCGGAGTAATAATTGTATCACTGCCCGGGTATAATCAGGTGTGACTGCACGGGCCTGCAGATCATAAACACTATTAAGCAATGCCTTGATAGTTGCCATCCCTTTTCTGGCGGGAAACCAGCGTTGTGACTGTCCATGACCGTCTTCTTCTTCACCTGTACCAAAAGTACTAAAACCAATGGCATCACCCTGATGCAGGGCAATATAGGAAAGTAATAACATGGCATTCAGGGTATGATCAAAGTGTGACAGTTCATCATCATGGGATAACATTCTTCGTCCGCAATCCAGTAAAAAAATAATTTCCTGATCTTTTTCATCCTGATATTCTCTGGAAATGAGCTTTCTCAGTCGCGATGTTGCTTTCCAGTCAATCTGTCTTAATGAATCACCTTCTCGATATTCACGCAGTTGATTAAAATCCAGGCCTTCACCGCGACGGCGAATCTTTCTGATCCCTAACTGACTTAAGTGATTTTCTGTTGCTAATAAGGCATACTGACTAATCGCAGCAAAGTTAGGATAAACCATAACAGAGGAAGTTTCATCGACATAATAATTACGCACCCAGAACCGCCAGGGTGAGTCAATGAGACACTGCACGCCGAGAAACTGCTCATTACCTCTTTTTAATGGTTTGATCTGGTAGTCCATCGTTGCCCACTCACCCGATTTAAGTAATAGTTTTTGCGGTAAATGACGATACTCGCAGTTCACAGGATACCAATCAAAGACTTTAAGGCTAAGTTCTTCTGCCGAAAAAGCGCCTGACTTATAATGAAGGGTCAGTTTAATATCATGCCAGAGACCCAGTGACATTTTCCCTGGAGATTCCCTCTCAATTTGAAATTTTTCCATACCATAAAGGCGAAAAAAATCAATCATCACCAGCAGTGAACCTAGAATCACGCTGCTATTCCAAAGCCATAAAAATTCAGGCCAAATTGAAACCAGTACACCGATCAGACAGATTAAGGCCAATAAAATGAATAAAGTTTTTCCAGGCTTTAGTCTATGCCAAAGTGAAGCTACAAATTGTTTAATCAGATCAAACACAATATGCCTTTCATAAATAGTTACTCTTATTAATTTCTGGGTGCTTCAACTTTATCCAGAATATTTTCCAGAACGCGATCAACATGAACACCTTCCAATTCCATTTCTGGCGAGAGCACAATACGATGGCGCATAGCAGGCAGGGTAATTTTTTTCACATCATCCGGGGTAATAAAATCGCAGCCATTAATTACAGCATAAGCTCTTGCCGCTCGTATTAAAGCAATACCGCCGCGAGGTCCCGAGCCAAGAGAAATACCCGGCCATTTTCGTGTGGCACGAACAATATTAATTGCGTATTGCACTACTTTTTCATCTATTTCCAGAGCAGCTGCATGTTGCTGCAGCTTTGAAATAGATTCAGGATTAACACAGGCATTTACTTTTGAGACATCCAGCTTGTCACCTAATTTTTTATCGGTTATATGCTGAACCAGCTGTAGTTCTTCTTTGTCATCAGGGTAGTTAATTAACACCTTAAATAAAAAACGGTCTAATTGTGCTTCAGGTAAGGGGTATGTGCCTTCCTGTTCAATAGGATTTTGTGTTGCCAATACCATATAAGGCTTTGACACTGGCATTGAACGTCCTTCCAGAGTGACTTGCTGTTCCTGCATCACTTCAAGTAAAGCCGCTTGCGTTTTCGCCGGCGCCCGGTTAATTTCATCGGCTAATAATAAATTGGTAAAAACCGGCCCCTTTCTTACTTTAAAGCTTTCTGATTTCATATCATAAAGCACATGTCCGGTAACATCACTGGGCATTAGATCAGGCGTAAATTGAATCCGTGAAAAATCACCCCTGAACGTTTTGGCCAGAGCCTGTACCAGCAGAGTTTTTCCCAGTCCCGGAACACCTTCAATTAAAACGTGCCCACCGGCAATTAAGGCAATGAGTATTTGTTCAACGACTTCAGTCTGACCAATCATAGCATTAGAAATTTCTGATTTAATTGTCTGGCAGATTTGAGTGATTTTTTCTGTATTTTCCATATGTTCTTTCCTGAAATTTATTGTTGTTCTTGTCTTTTGATGCTGCTTTTTCTTTTGCTCTTTCACCACCAGCACGATTTAAGCACCATTATCCGAGCGTCACCCTATAGGTGCTTGCGTATCATTTCCAATATCCTGATTCTTTTTACAAAGTCCTGCTCATTAATTTTATCGACTGTCATCAACGATTGTTTTATCGATGCTTCTTTAATGC
>JAPVVU010000440.1 GCA_028571885.1 Gammaproteobacteria bacterium
ATGTCATTTCAGGCAATGAAAAAAAAGTGCTGACAGTGCGTGCTTTAAATAATAAGAAACAGTATCTGAGTCGTATCAGCCATTCATCTATAGCTAATTTGTTTGGTCGCGGGCACTCGGTGACAGAAACATATCAGGGTGAAATTGCTTTTATTGAAGTTGTGTATGCCGTGCAGCAGGTGAAAATAAATTATCCCTTTGCTATCTCAAAATTTCCGCCCTACCCCTTGGAAGATCAATGGAAATTTGAGCCTGAAATGATTAAATTATCCTCGGTGGCAAACTGGGTTAAAAATTATCAGGATCTGGAGCCTCTGAGCCTGACTCAGAAACGCAACTGGCATGGAGAAATGCAGGCCTCATGGCATGATGGAGCATTAAACCTGGCATTATTTGCTCTAAAAACCAGTAAAAACCGGGGAACAACCGGGCAGTTGATGATAAAGACACCGCTTATTGATGAGCTTCGACATAACCTGTCTGCACTGGAAGTGTATTTTCGCTATCCTCAGGTGACTGAAAATGGTGATGTAGGCCGCTCGTATTATTACCCGCTTAAAGCAAAAGGCTATTATATGAACGGGGAGTTTATTACGGATAAAGATAAACCATATATGGATGGTCAGCTTGCTTTTACATTGCCCTATAAAAATGAACAAGCACCGCTGACTGAGATCAATGGTGATATCATTATCCATTTACCCGTATCAATGCATGGCAGTACCTACACAGATATGAGCATTGGTGCTCAGTGGGAAGATGAGGGGGTCAGGACTAAGATTGTGCGCCTGGGTAATGAAATTATGGAATTTGAAGTGCTCAGTAATCGTGATCGACTGCTGCAGATTACTTTAATTGATTCTAAAAATCAGCGAATTTCGACAACAGATATTCACCATGGTTTAGATACACAGGGTAGAGGTGGAAATATTATAGTGAACTATCATGGTGTTCCGGTTAAAGCCATTTTAACGGTCTCTGAAGGACAGCAGACTAAACGTTATCCGTTTAAGTTACAATTAGAGTAACGGCAAGTTACAGACAACTTAAGGAAAAAATTTGAATATACAGATGTCCTATTTGATTGTTATCGGGGTGTTTCTGGTCTATTTTGTGCTGCATTCACTGGCGGCATCAATAATGATGAAGCAGTGGGTGGCAAAGCACTGGCCGGATGTGATGCCCTTTTACCGTCTGGCCTTCAATGTTCTGGCGGTTATTTTATCGCTGCCATTATTAATTGTGATGTTTTTATATCCCGGTGAGTCTTTGTGGCAGTGGCAGGGTGTTGGTTTTTATCTGACCAGTGCCGTGGCCCTGCTGGCAGTGTTTGGCTTTTTTTATTCATTACAATATTATGATTTGTCAGAATTCTGGGGAACACGGCAGCTGAAAGAGCATATTACCAGTGTTTATGATCAGGAAAGCTTTCATATCTCACCCCTGCATCATTATGTCCGTCATCCCTGGTATTTTTTTGCTCTGGTGATCATCTGGACCAGAGATGTCTCAACCATACAGCTGCTGGTTTACCTTTTGGTCACGGCCTATTTTGTTCTGGGTTCAAGAATGGAAGAACAAAAATTAATTGCCTATCATGGTGAAGTTTATCGAAAGTACCAGAAAAAAGTGGCAGGCATAGTACCGCTGCCCTGGAAGATTCTTAGTGCTGAACAAGCCGAGGCTTTGCTGGCAGAACAGGCTGAGGCTCTGGTCACAAAAAAAGAAGATTGATGCGCAGTAAATTCAAAATAAACAGGTGCTTCACACATTTGCGTATTTTTCCAAATATCAGCAAAACTACCAAAGCAGACAGTTTTTATGTTTATAAGTTGTAAGTTATATGTCAAAAGAAAAGTCAAAAGCAGTTCTGGCTGAGCCCATGCTCTTTATCTCTTGCTTTTAACATAAAAACTTAAAAACATAGAAACATACAACTGAGGACTTCGTCCGCTAAGGTAGTAAACCAACAAAAGTACGCGATAATGTGAAGAACCGGAAAATGCAGTAAATTTTAGGCAGGGAGAGGGTGCTGCAAATAATTATAGAGTAGAAACTAAAAAGGCTCGTAAAAACGAACCTTTTAATACCTTACAGCTATACTGGGGTAAATGTATTATTAAATAGTGATATTGAACAGTAAACCAATAGCAAGCAGGGCGATCAAAGCAGCACCTGCTAAGCTGATTGTTTTAACTATATTGAGTGTAATTTCAGTTGTCATTGTAAGCATCCTTTCTGGATATATTAAAATTATTAAGTGTATTTATTATTATAATTTGTTATTTACAGCCGATATAGAATTGCTACCCAAACGCTAAAAATTAAAAAAGGCTCTGAGGACTCTC
>JAPVVU010000441.1 GCA_028571885.1 Gammaproteobacteria bacterium
ATGATCCGAAAAATCAGGGTCAATAATAGGTTGCAAACATTGAGTAATGGCTTGTTGGGTCACTCTGTCATTCATGCGTATTCTCATGATCATGAACACCCATTATTACCATCGTGAACACCTCCCTTGTCCACGCATTGGTTTTTGTCTATTTTACCTCTAAGTGTTCACCATCAGTCAAATTTGACTGTGTTTTTCGCATAGATTCTCCTTTTAATTTGATACGATGTGCGTTGTGCATGAGCCGATCCAAAATAGCATCAGCCAATGTATTATCACCAATAGATTGGTACCATTGATCCGTAGGTAATTGACTGATCATGATGGTGGAGGTACTTTCATTTCGATCATCCATTATTTCCATTACATCATTTCGCTGTGCCGCTTTTAATGGCTCAAGTCCCCAGTCGTCAATAATCAGGCAATCCAGTTTAGCTAATATTTGTAGCGCCTTGCTGTAAGTTCCATCTGCTTTTGCCTGAGTGAGTTCCAGCATTAGCCGTGACAGTCGATAATATTTAACGCTATAGCCTTTCATACACGTAGTATGTCCCAACGCACAAGCGATATAAGTTTTGCCACTACCACAAGGGCCAGTAATGAGTATGTTTTGTGCCTTATTTATCCAGCCACACTGTAACAGTGAAGCCATCATGGATTGCTTTAATCCTCTGGGGTGTTGATAATCAATGGCATTGCTGTTGGCTGCCAGTTTTAATTTGGCGGCTTTGAGTAAACGCTGTTGTTTTCTATTTTCTCTATCTTGATACTCACTATCAGCCAATAATTGCAGCCGTTGTTCAAAGGGTAATCCTTCATAGGTATTAGGCTGCTCTACTTGGCTAACCAGTGCATTGGCCATTCCTGAGAGTTTCAGCTGCCTCAGCTGTGTGATGGTTTGTTCCAACATAATTATTCTCGTTTGTTATTTTATTAGTGAAAGCTTTCTGGGCCACGGATGTTTTCATGGGCTTGAGGCAAGGTAGTTAGTGATTCCTTTGCATCTGATACCAGCTTATCTTGGTTGCTCAGCAGAATGTCTTTGATATGTTTCAGTTTGTATAAGCTGCTTTTGTTGGCAATTGCACAGGCTTTATTCAACCGCTCTGCTGGATAACTTCGGGAGAGATTGAGCAAGCCCAAGCAGACTCTATAAGCCTGCTCTGGGTGTTGGCGCTGATTAATGACCGTTTTAACCCAGAGCAAGACTTCATCACCAATATCCTTTGCCCAGTTCATTAATCTACCTGGTGTCCATTTATGGTGTTTTTCATGTTTAACGGGCATATGATCTGCTACAGTGGACATCCCAGAAGTGTATTTTCTTGTATGGCTGGTGATGCGCTTATTGTGAAAAAACAGTTCAATTAGATATTCTTTAGCGTGAAGCTCAATTTTTTCACCGACTAAATGATGTGGAACGGAATAGAAGTGATCTCCATATTGGATGTGGTAATCAATATTTACTTTGACTGTTTTAATGTCAGTGTAGTGATAAGCCTGCTTAGGTAACGGTAAGAGTGCGGGCTTATCTATGGATTCAAACCATTGCTGCCTCGTGCCTTTTAGCTGTTTAAACGGTTTGTTATTCACTTCTTCCAGTAGTGCTTTAATACAGTGATTAAGTTCAGATAAAGAAAAAAATGTATGGTGGCGTAATCGAGCCAGTATCCAGCGCTCTATAATTTGAACACCGACTTCAGCCTTGGCTTTATCTTTGGGCTTTAACGGTCTGGCTGGCACCGGTGCCGTACCATAGTGAGCGGCGAGCTGTTGATAAGATGGGTTAAGCTCAGGGTCATATCGACAAGCTTTTGTCACTGCGCTTTTAAGATTATCAGGGACCACTATTGTGGGAACACCGCCGATAAATTCAAAGGCTCTGACATGACTGTTAATCCAGTCAGGCAATTTCTGACTCCATGTTGCTTCACAAAAGGTGTAATTGGATGCACCTAAAACAGCAACGAATATCTGGGCGGTTCTAATTTCGCCAGTCTTATGGCTAACAATAGGTACCGTTTGGCCCGCATAATCCACAAACAGCTTTTCACCTGCCTTATGGGCTTGACGCATGGAACGTCTTTGCTTTTTTAACCAGTCTCGATAAAGGCGACAGTATTGTGCGTAACTGAAGCTTTTGTTGGGATACTGTTGAGTATATTCCTCCCACAACAACTGCTTAGTCATTCCTTTTTGTTTGAGCTCTCGGTATATCTCTATCCAATCAGGCAATACTTTATTGCTAGAAGGTGCAATATCCGCTTGGGGATAAATTTTAGCTGCCAGCTGTTGGTCATCTAATTTCTCAATAGCATCCCAA
>JAPVVU010000442.1 GCA_028571885.1 Gammaproteobacteria bacterium
TGCGTGAGCGGATGATTTTCGTGCTCGGACTGTTTATGACTGTGCTGTTTTTCTCTGCTGGCCGGAGACTCTCTGCTCTCCCAGAACAGGCCTGGTTTACCGTTCTGCTGCATCGGCATCTTTTCGTGCTGCATGCGGTCATCAGTCATAAGGTCCGCATGTTTATCACTGCCAGTTGCCGTTGGCTGGGCAGGTTTTAAATCGTCGCTATCATGTTCATGTTTTTCCTGAGCCACCAGAAACATACCGCATATACTGCAGGAACCGGGCTCGTCACTGATTTCATCAGGGTGCATGGGACAGGCATAGATGATCTCCTGATCTTCGCCTTGTGTGAGTTCAGCGGGATCCGTTTTTTCTGCTGAGTGAGCGATGGGGTTATGAACAAAAAGCAGCAGGAAAAAAAACAGGACGAAAAATGAACAGTTCTGTCCCTGCCTGGTTACATGCTTATTTATCATATTCTTGTTGCGATAGGTTGAGCCGTTTACTTGAAAATGCTTTTATTGCTGGATCGAAATCAGCTCCACGTCAAATATCAGGGTACTGTTGGGAGGAATCGTCGTGCCTGCTCCCTTTACACCATAAGCCAGCTCGGCTGGTATAAATAACTGCCAGTGATCACCCTGTTGCATCAGCAGCAGGGCTTCAGTCCAGCCTTTGATAACCTTATTGATCTGGAAACTGGCAGGTTTTCCACGTTTGTAGGAACTATCGAATTCAGTGCCATTAATGAGTCTGCCACGGTAGTGAACCAGCACTTTGTCGCTCAACTTGGGGTGGTTGCCACGCCCCGGTTTATTAACCCGGTATTGCAGACCGCTGGCTGTTGTAGTGATTCCTGGCTTCTTGCCATTTTCAACAAGAAACTGTTTGTTTTTTTCAGTGTAGTCGCCTACCTGCTGTCTTTTTTTCTGCTTTAAATTCGCGACCTTTTTGCCAACATCCGCCATGGTTTGCCGCATCTCCTGCTTTGACATTAGACCTTTACTGCCTGACATCGCATCCTCTATGCCTTTTAAAACGGCTTCAGGGCGCACTTCAAATTCTTGTCGTTTAAAATCGCTGCCTATCTGATAACCTACGCTGTAATTTAACCTGGCGGCTTCATCTTTGGGTTCTGCAGGCTGATCTTCTGCATAGACAGTAGTTATTTGGCCAGTAAAGATAGTGAGTAAAGAAACGGCTAGTAGCCTCATCGGGTTCTCCTAATAGGTTATTATTCTAGTGCACATAATCCATTTAAGCCGTGACCAAACCACATTGCGATTTTTATCTATAGACCCGGAGAATGGAGCTTTATCTTGTTGATATTAACAACATTATTGAGTAGAGTAAAACTGATTTTCACACTATTTGCAGGGTAAATAACGGTCACCGGATTATTCTGATATTTTCGTCAACAGCTACGCTTTTGAGAGACTATTAACATCCAGATGATTCACAGTAGTCCGACATTAATTATGACGTTTTTGACTTAGAACATATAACTGACCCGTTTTATACCTGTATCATATCGACGATTACTCTGAGCGATTAAACAAACACAATAACAGTCCAAATTTTATCAGATCACAAGAGGGAAATATGTTGAAACACAATAAATTCGTCACAGCGATATTACTTACATTATGTGCTGCGTCTGTAAGTTATGCGGATTCCACGGTTGTTTATCAATTAGCCAATAAGGCTGGAGCTAAGGTTGAACATACCATCCAGATTAGTGGACGCTGGCTGCGCCTGGATTCACAACCCAGGGGTAAAGCAGATTACACCATAATGGATATGGGGCGTATGCTGATGTTCGAAGTAGATGATAAATCAACAAGTTATCAACTCACTCGCATGGGCAGGCTCTACTGGCCACAAACGCCATTAAACTCACCAAAATTCAAGCCTGTTGCAAAAAAGAATGCGGTTGCCGGGATACGCTGTCAGCCGGTAAATGAAATAGGACAAAACAAAAAACCGCTCGCTGAACACTGTATGTCTGCAGGCGGGCCACTCGGTCTGAATGCACGTGAGATGATTACGCTTTCACGTCTGTTCATGTCAGTGCGGCGCATGAGTGATAGCCTGGAAAATAGCTGGCTTGGCCTGGCCACACCGGATGAAAGCCAGGTTTCAATCCTTAGTCAGAATTCTGCTGGCGACAAGCTGGTACTCAAATCGGTCTCCCACGGTCGGATTGATAAAACACTGTTAAAAATTCCTGTTGATTACAAACGGCTGAAGCCTGACCTGCCTGCGCAACAGAAAAAACAACAAAAACCTGAGCAACCTGTGAAAGAAAAGACAATGAAAAATGAAAAGTGAAAAA
>JAPVVU010000443.1 GCA_028571885.1 Gammaproteobacteria bacterium
CCCTTTGCCAAAAGTAGGCGCCATGAGGCGAAAAAGGGGGAGGTGAAAAAACAGCAATAAACGGCTTAACACGGGTAATTAATAAATATACGCTGAATAATTACGAAAGAATTTGAACTGGAATACAATAAAATTGGTGAAATATCATGAATCTACATGAGTATCAGGCAAAACAGGTATTTGCTGACTACGGTATTCCTGTCCCGGCTAACCGAACCATTCGTTCGGTAGATGAGATTGAACAGGCTGTCAGTGAGCTAGGCGGTAATGAATGGATGGTCAAAGCACAGGTACATGCTGGTGGTCGGGGAAAAGCAGGGGGGGTTATTAAAGCCGGCTCTGTGGATGAAATAAAAGCCTTTGCAGAAAAAATGCTGGGCACTAATTTAGTCACTTTTCAAACCGATGCACAGGGACAGCCAGTCAATACTCTGATGATTGAAGTGCCCAGTCCAATCGCACGCGAACTCTATATGGGGGCCCTTGTTGATCGTGCATCGAAACGAGTCACTATTATGGCATCTGAAGCCGGTGGCATGAATATTGAGGAAGTGGCCGCAGAAACACCAGAAAAAATTATCACCCTGGCGATTGATCCGGTTAGCGGCTTAATGCCCTATCAAGTGCGTGAAGCGGGCTTTGCCATGAACATGACGCCTGCTCAACAAAAAGGCTTAATGAAAGTGATGCAGGGCGTTTATCGGATCTTTATGGATAAAGATGCCTCGCAGGTTGAAATTAATCCATTGGTTGTCACCGGTGATGATGGCTCTGGTTCTGGTGGAGAAGTTATGGCTCTGGATGCTAAGATTTCACTGGATGACAATGCCGTCTATCGACATAAAGATATGCAGGCATTTCATGACGCTTCCCAGGAAGATGAAAAAGAAAACCTTGCCAAAAAATTTGAATTAAACTACGTGCCTCTGGATGGTGATATTGGCTGTATGGTTAATGGTGCCGGACTGGCAATGGCAACCATGGACATTATTAAAAATAATGGTGGTGAACCGGCAAACTTTCTGGATGTTGGCGGTGGTGTGACTAAGGAGCGGGTTGCTGAAGCGTTGAAATTAATTCTCTCTGATGCCAATGTTAAAGCCATATTAATTAATATCTTCGGCGGCATTGTGCGCTGTGATTTAATTGCAGAAGGTATTATTGCTGCAGCCAAAGAAGTGGCATTGAGTGTGCCGGTGGTTGTGCGTTTAGAAGGTACCAATGTTGAATTGGGACGTGAGTTACTGGAAAAAAGTGGTCTGGACATTATTTCCCGAGGTGATTTCACTGCAGCTGCAGAAGAAGTTGTTAAGGCAGCAGGCACTTCAGCTAATAATGAAGGAGCAAATGCATAATGTCGATTTTAATTAATAAAGACACCCGGGTTATTTGTCAGGGGTTTACCGGTCAGCAGGGTACTTTTCATTCAGAGCAGGCCATTGCTTATGGTACAAACTTAGTGGGTGGTGTGACGCCGGGCAAGGGCGGTCAAATCCATCTGGACAGACCTGTTTTCAATACCGTAAAAGATGCTGTGGCCCAAACGGGTGCAGATGCCAGCATGATTTATGTGCCTGCACCTTTTGCCGCGGATGCCATTTTGGAAGCAGCGGATGCGGGTATTAAAGTGATTGCCTGTATTACAGAAGGCATACCTGTTTTAGATATGCTTAAAGTTAAAGCCAGTCTGCCGGATGATGTCTATCTTATTGGCCCTAACTGCCCGGGTCTAATCACCCCGGACGAGTGCAAAATTGGTATTATGCCCGGCTCGATTCATCTTAAAGGTAAAATAGGTATTGTTTCTCGTTCCGGCACACTGACCTACGAGGCGGTACATCAGACCACTATAACAGGTCTGGGACAAAGTACCTGTGTTGGTATTGGCGGCGATCCTATTCATGGCATGAATTTTATTGATTGTCTGGAATTATTTGAAAAAGATCCCCAGACCGAAGGTATTATCATGGTGGGTGAAATTGGTGGTACGGCAGAAGAAGAAGCGGCTGAATTCATCAGGAAAAACGTCAGCAAACCCGTAGTGGCCTATATTGCCGGTGTCACCGCACCCAAAGGCAAACGCATGGGACATGCCGGAGCAATTATTGCCGGCGGTAAAGGCACCGCAGAAGAAAAATTTATTGCCCTTGAAGCCGCTGGAGTCAGCATTACCCGCTCTCCTGCAGAAATGGGTAAAACGATGCTGTCCATTATGAAGTAGGGGCAGCCCTATGTGTCTGCCCTTCTTTATTTTGTGTATTCGCCCTTCCGTTGACCTGTTCTTCTTTATTCAGGTCAACGGAAGGGCAGACACATAGG
>JAPVVU010000444.1 GCA_028571885.1 Gammaproteobacteria bacterium
CTACCTATTTCCATAACATAACCACCAGAGCATGACCACCAGAACATGGCCATTCATTAGTATAATCCGATTTATTCTCTATAAAACAGCATGGCAAGTAAAAATGAAATTATTCATTTCTACTAGCGGCCGGAGAAATTGAAACTTTAGTCTCGATGAGGTATTTTTTTTCATATCAATGACCAGCCTGGATGTTGTGCTGGTGAAAATCTGTTAAAATGAGCTCAATTTTTATCTACAACGCTTTTAAAAAAAGAATAAAAGGTTTTTATGAACAGACAAAACTCATTCAACACAGAAGAGCTGCTCCAGTGTGGTCGAGGTGAACTGTTTGGCCCCGGCAATGCTCAATTACCGCTGCCCAATATGTTAATGATTGATCGCATCGTTGATATCAATGAAGACGGTGGTGCATATGGTAAAGGTGGAATCGTAGCTGAGCTGGATATTAATCCTGACCTGTGGTTTTTTGCCTGTCACTTTAAGGGTGATCCCGTTATGCCCGGCTGTCTTGGTCTTGATGCCGTCTGGCAATTGGTTGGTTTTTATCTTGGCTGGCTGGGGAGTCCTGGCCGAGGTCGTGCTTTGGGTGTTGGTGAAGTCAAATTCACCGGGCAGGTATTACCCACTGCAAAAAAAGTCACCTATAAGCTGGATCTAAAACGAGTGATTACCCGCCGTCTCGTCATGGGCATTGCTGATGCCAGCATGTCTGTTGATGATAAAGAAATTTACACCATGAAAGATCTTCGCGTGGGTCTGTTTACTTCAACTGAGAATTTTTAGCTGTAGATTTGTAAGTAGTTCAGGTCTAGCCAAATTACTTACCGACACACAAGCTTATTACTTGTTAACATACCAACTTACGTAACTATTCAGCGTATTATTTACAAAAAGCCTGTGGTTGCTTATTTTTCTGACGTTGACTGTCTGAGCGTAGCGAGTTTCAACGTTATAAAAATAAGTGACCATAGGCTTAACACGGGTAATTAATAAACACACGCTGAATAATTACCAACTTACAAACATAGCAAGCTATTCACATAAAACTGCATGCGCAACCGCCAATCGAGCGATAGGTACTCTGGGCCCTGAGCAGGAAACATAGTCCAGGCCAATCTGGTGACAAAAATTGATTGAATCCGGGTGTCCGCCATGTTCACCACAGATACCAATCGACATATCCTTACGGCTTTCTCGTCCCCATTTAACCGCCAATTCCATTAATTTACCGACTCCTTTTCGGTCCAATACTTCAAAGGGATTGTCCTGCAGAATATTGCGTTCATTATAAAGCGGCAGAAATTTATTTTCTGCATCTTCACGGGAAAATGAGAACGTGGCCTGACTCAGGTCATTGGTACCAAAAGAAAAGAATTCAGCCACTTCAGCCAAAGATTCTGCGCGCATGCAGGCTCTTACGACTTCAAGCATGGAACCGAATTTATAATTGACAGTCAGATTGTAGCTTTTTTCAACTTCAGCATGAATTGAATCCGCAAACTGCTTAATGAATTTTAGTTCTTCTACGGTGGAAACCTGAGGGATCATAATTTGCGGCCGAACATCAATGCCTTTTGCAATGCATTCGGCAGCGGCTTCCAGTATCGCCCGGATCTGCATAGAGTAAATTTCCGGAAAGGTAATGCCCAGTCTTACACCACGATGTCCCAGCATGGGATTGGTTTCATAAAGCGAACGTACTTTTTTTAACATACTTTGCTTTTTAATGATTGCCTCTTCAACCAGAGACGGATCAATCATTTGCGGCAAGTGCATTTTATCCGTGGTGCGACGAGCACTGCTGTCACCCAGTAAATTTATTGTGTTGCATAACACAGTGGCACCTGCAGCCATGCCATGAAGCTGTTTTAGTTGTTCAATTTCACGTTGCAGCTGTGGTTCTGATGGTAGAAATTCATGGATGGGCGGATCCAGCAAACGAATGGTGACATTCATTGGCGACATGACTTCAAAAAGCCCTTTAAAGTCTGCTCTTTGAATCGGCAGCAATCGATCCAGAGCCTGCTGCCGCTGTAATTTATCATCAGCCACAATCATTTCAATCACCATAGGCAGACGTTCCGGATCATTGAACATTCTTTCAGTACGACATAAACCAATACCCATGGCACCATATTTAATCGCCTTGGCCGCATCAGCCGGTGTATCAGCATTGGCCAGCACTTTAAGTTTGGCGACTTCATCCGCCCAGCCCAGTAAAATATTCAGTTCATGGGTAAAATCTGCTTC
>JAPVVU010000445.1 GCA_028571885.1 Gammaproteobacteria bacterium
CCGATGGCCAGCACCATAGAGAGTAAACTCAGCACAATATAAGTAATGGTCTGGATGCTGTCGACAGGGACGATGCCCCAGTCAATGACCATCCATAAGAGTGTGCCAAAAAAAGCAAAAGCCAGAATTAAACCAATTAAACCTAAAGAGCTGATGGTTGCACGAATATAAACCACCCAGCCAATCAGTAAAATGATGCCGGCAAAAGCCATCAATGGTTCAAAACCTGTTTCCAGGCCGATGAGCATCCAATCGTAAAAAGAGTAACCACTGGGATTATAGCTTGCAAAAACTAAAATAAAAGCAAAAAACAGACGTATAAAAAAACTTTCCAGATTAAATTTTTTACTGGCCATATCGGTGAACCTTTCATCATTAATTCGATTAATTTCTTAACAAAGGCTATTTTACTAGATAATAAAAAAGGATCAAATTTGTTATCAATGAAATAACACTAATGCTCCTCCAGAATAACACAGGGTTACGTTCAATCAGAGGGATTGCTGTGGTATTGAGAAAATGGGGATTGGGATGTTGTAAATCGTGTAAAAATTCAAAGACATCTTCATGACGTAGTTTAACATCTAATGATAAGGCTTTTTTTATTGCACCATCCATCCAGTTGGGCACCATGTGATTTAGGTGAATACTGGCCACATAGCGTAAGTGAGACAATTGTCGATAATTGGCTTTTTCAGGCATCTCTTTGCCAAAGGGCAGACTATTATTGAGTAATTCATAGGTGATGACGGCAAGTGAGTACAGGTCGCTGCGTTCACCGCCGGATTGACCCAGATAAAACTCAGGCGCACTGTAGTTTACGGTACCCAGAATATTATTTTTATCGTCAGAATTTTTCTTCATTTCATTGATGCCGGCAATTTTTACTGAGCCAAAATCAATGATTTTAACCTTACCTTGCGGGCTGATAATGATATTTTCCGGTTTTAAATCCTGATGCAGCATTTCCAGACGGTGAAAAGCCCGTAAACCTTTGGCAATTTGTTCAACAATAGGGATCACAATATCGACTGGGGGCAGAGGGTTCTGCTGCATCCATTCACGCAGCGTCACACCTTCGAGATACTCGGTGACATAATAGAGAAAACGGGGCTTTCTTTCAGGAGTAATCACCTGTAAAACATAGGGAGAGTCAATGCGTTTGCCTGCCCATTCTTCGTGAAGAAACTGCTCAATGAAGTGTTCATCATCTTCGAAATTAACTGAAGGCGTTTTTAGTATGACTAATTGATTCGTTTGTTTATGCCGGGCGGAGTAAATTTGAGTGCGGTTGCTGGCATGTATTTCTTTGAGGATCTCATAGCCGTCTAAAATCATACCGGCTTCTAACGGCGGTGGGAAAGGCAGTTCATGCGCTTTTTGCAGGATCTCTTCTTCTTCTGCAAGCGGTAGATTTTCTATCTTCAGCAGCTGCAGGCTCAGATTATCATCACAATGGTTCTTACTTGCCTGCTGGGCTATTTCTGAGCATTTTTGATTCAGTAAATTGCTGTCGTAGTTGCTGGTGCTTGAACTATTGAGTATTTCTCTGAGTGTTTTTGCAGCGATGAAATCATGAATACCATCCGTGGATAATAAAAAGATATCATTTTTTTCCAGCGGTACTTTTCGGTAATCAATATCCAGATGCAGGTCAATGCCCATGGCTCGATTAAGATAATTTTTCTCATCTGAGATCCAGACTCTGTGATCTCTTGTTAACTGCTCAAGTTCACCGTCACGCAGGCGATATATACGAGAGTCACCAATGTGAAAAATATGAGCAGTGGTTGATTTTAAAATCAAAATAGTCAGCGTGGTGACCATGCCTTTCGCACTTTGATAGTCAGTATGTCCCCGGCTATACAACCAGCTGTTGAGTGCAGAGAGAATTTTTTGTGTTGAGTTCTGCACAGTCCAGGAATCGGGCGTGCTGTAATAGTCATTGATAAAACCATTAACACAGGCATGACTGGCTTCTTTGCCTGCTTCACTGGAACTCATGCCGTCAGCAATAGCAATCACAATCCCTTTGTTTTTCAGGACATGACCTTCAGGTATTTGAGCGGCAAGACAATCATCATTATCAGCCTTGATGCCTTTATCGCTAAAAGAGCCAAGACTGATTTCCAGCTTTTTATTCATGAGTTTAGTCATATTGAAATTGTTGAATATTGAGGCGACGTTGTCAATTAATCGACCTCAATCATTTCAACCGTACCGTCTGGTAAAACCTCGGCCATATGCCCCC
>JAPVVU010000446.1 GCA_028571885.1 Gammaproteobacteria bacterium
CAATGCTGATTGAAAACCCATTTCCAGCATACGATCGGCTTCATCGAGTATCAGAAGATTCACATCATCCAGTTTGAGCGTGCCTTTACCCAGATGATCTTCAATCCGTCCAGGGGTGCCGACAATAATATGAGCACCATGTTCTAATGAACCAACCTGAGGCCCAAACGGCATACCGCCGCATAGTGTTAATACTTTAATGTTATGAATGGAACGACCCAGCTTGCGGATCTCTTTAGCCACCTGATCGGCCAATTCACGGGTAGGACAGAGTATTAGTGATTGAATACGAAAACGTTTTACATTGAGCTTTTCCAGCAGGCCCAGGCCAAAAGCGGCTGTTTTGCCCGATCCTGTCTGCCCCTGAGCAATAACATCCTTACCTTTTAAAATATGCGGCAGACTCTGTTCCTGAATAGGCGTCATTGACTGATAGCCAAGAGAAGTTAAGTTTTTAAGTAAAGCAGGATGCAGTTTAAGTGTTGAAAAATCAGTGTGGCTCAAGGGGATTATCCTCTGTCATAGGTAATAAGATGTGAATTCGGGAAGGATAACACTCAAAAAGGTTGTTGTCACAAAGGTTGTCATAAAATATCCATGTAAAAAAAGCCCGGACATCCTGTCCGGGCTTCTTCTTTGCGAGTGAGTAAACTTCTACCCATATCTTTACTGCTATTTACGAGTCAGACTCAACACCCGTTCCAGTCAGCTTAAATCATGACAAGCTGAACACTTTTTGATAAAGCCCGATTTTCTGCATCTTGTTTAAACTGAATCGTCGAATGCTGCACCGGGGAAAATATTCCATAACAATAAATTTTAAATCTGCTTCAACTTGACCAAAATTGGAATTGATAATAATGGGCTTGATCTTAAAATACCCCAATAGTGCTATGAAAAAACATTTATGATAGCGCTCTCTGTTCGTTGTAACAACAGTTAATTCATGATCGTTCAGTGCAAAGAATAAACAGTTTAAAATTACCAAACTATATAAAGTGCTTTTAATTACTCTTCTGCTTCCATTTAAATGGCGTTTTTTTTGGGTCTTTTGTTGCTGCCCTTTTAGTTTTTTTCGTCACACTGCGCTTGGGACGGGATGAAGCAATCACTTTCTTGCGCACTAGTTGCATTACCATCTGCTTGTTTTTTTTATCACATGAGATACCTTGCTTCTGATTTTCATTACATGATTTATTTTTGATAATATTCAGATAAAGGGTTCTGTTAATAATTTTGTCAATTTCATAGTCATCATATATTTTTGTAACCGGAGATTTTTGATGCTCATACCAGGTAAAACTATCCTGCTTACCTTTAACAGTAGCAAAGTGGATGACATATTTATCGCCTATCTTTGATATACCAATCAAACTAAAATTTACCTTTTTCGGCCTGCTTTTGTTTTGCCGGGGAGTTTTTTTAATGACCGGTTCTGCTTTTTTTTCCTGCCCTCTATTTTGATCAAAAAGATCAACAGAATTGACTGCATATAATCCTGTACAGTAAAGGACTAGACTAATAGTGAGAATTATTTTCATTAAAGTGAAGCAACTATTCTGTTAGGTTTTATTGCAAATAAATTCTAAGTACACAAACTGATTCATAATCATGCTTTACTTATGATAGCAGAAATTGCGCAGTTGGAAAACTGACAACATTTTACCTTTATTTGGAAAAATAAGCCCACACGGTTATCCGTGTGGGCTTTAGGTCCTTACTTTTAATAAGGTAATCTTATTGGAATGCTGTTATATCACAAGAGTCCGGGGCATTATCTACTCCTTTTTCAGAGAAATAGCCATGCCATTCGACACGTATCTGACAAGGAACCGGTGAAACTTTCCTGGTTTTAAAATTCCACTTCCCTTTTTTATTAGCCCTTGCTTTTCCAAGCACTTTTCCAGAGTCAGCATCTGTAACAAGCACGTACTCTCCTTTTTTTACGCCTTCACCTTTTACGGCTAGTATCCTCTGACGATCTTTCCATTCGGCTTTTGTGATAGTGAAGTCATTGATAACCACAGTACTAACGCTAATAGTGATCGCCTCCGAATCAATTGCCACCGGCAGACCGTTATCAACCACTGTAAAACTCACCGGGTAGTTGGCCGCCTGGCCGAAGTCTGGCGTCCAACTAAATGTCGCCGTACCATCGCCATTGTCAATGAGACTGGAGCCAGTTGGCGCACCACTCATCGAAAAGC
>JAPVVU010000447.1 GCA_028571885.1 Gammaproteobacteria bacterium
ATGACGAACTCAGTTTAGCAGAACAGGTGACCCATATTGTAGAAGCTTCATTGCTTAAAGAATTTCATGGTAAAGAAAATAGTGAACGTGCCCAGGCAAAAGTAGAAAATCTGGATGAACTGGTCAATGCAGCAAAACGCTTTGATGATGAAGGTGATCCCCTGCTTGATGCCATGATTGAAGCAAAAGTTGAAGCGGCAGGTGACTCAGCTGAAGAGCCATCACAGTCCTTGAGTCCAATGGCAGAGTTTCTTGCTCATGCTGCCCTGGAAGCAGGAGAAGGACAGGCTGATGAATGGGAAGACTGTGTACAATTGATGTCTTTGCACAGTGCCAAGGGACTTGAATTTGAGCTGGTCTTCCTCAGTGGTCTGGAGCAGGGACTCTTCCCGCATAAAAATGCCCTTCAGGATTATGTCGGCGGCAGACTTGAAGAAGAACGCCGTCTTTGTTACGTTGGAATCACTCGGGCCAGACAACAACTGCATTTGACTCATGCAGAAATCCGAACAATTTATGGTCGCAGCGAAATGAGCTACCCCTCTCAATTTTTATCAGAGATACCTGCTTCACTGGTCTCACAGGTCAGGGCAGTGCAAAATACGATCAGTGAAAACACATCATCGAGAGCCTCTTTTGGTACGGATGAAGATGATGACGTTTATATTGGTCAGGGTGTCAGTCACAAAAAGTTTGGCGAAGGAATTGTTGTTGATGTTGAAGGCAGTGGTGCCAGAGCAAGAGTTCAGGTGAGTTTTGACAACTATGGCACACGTTGGCTGATGTTGAATATAGCGAATTTAGTCACTTAAAAGTCCAGGCTTTATTTTAAGTTATTTGGTAGACAAGTAAGGAAAACAAATGAAAAGACGTGATTTTATAAAAGGAGTGGGTGCAGGCTCGGTTGCCACTGCTGGTATGGTAGGTGGCATTAATACAGCTTCTGCCGCTAAAACAATCAAATGGAAAATGGTGACATCCTGGCCAAAGAACTTCCCGGGTCTGGGAACAGGCGCTAATTTTCTTGCTAAAACCATTAATGAAATGAGTGGTGGTCGCCTGAAAGTAAAGGTCTATGGGGCCAATGAAATTGTGCCTGCGCTGGAGGTGTTTGATGCGGTTTCCAGAGGCACCGCACAAATGGGCCATAGCGGTGCTTATTACTGGAAAGGCAAACATCCGGCAACACAATTTTTTACCTCCGTGCCTTTTGGTTTAACCGCACAGGAAATGAATGGCTGGCTCTACCATGGTGGAGGCATGAAGTTGTGGGAAGAGTTGTATGATAAATTTAATTTGATCCCCAACGCTGCGGGTAATACCGGCGTTCAGATGGGCGGCTGGTTTAATAAAGAAATCAATAGTGTTGATGACCTTAAAGGTTTGAAAATGCGTATTCCCGGGCTGGGTGGTGAAGTGCTGAAACAGGCTGGTGGTACACCCGTTACCTTACCTGGCGGTGAAATCTATACTTCTATGCAATCGGGTGCGATTGACGCAACAGAATGGGTAGGACCATACAATGATATGGCCTTTGGTTTGTATAAAGTGGCCAAATTTTATTACCACCCTGGCTGGCATGAGCCTGGTTCCACGATGGAAGCAATGATCAACAAAGATGCTTTTAATAAACTGCCCAAAGATTTGCAGATAATCGTTCGTGCTGCCTGTCGTGTCGCGAATCAGGATATGCTGGCGGATTATACGGCAAAGAATAATCAGGCATTACAAACACTGATTAATAAACATAAGGTGGAAATGCGTCAATATCCAGATGATGTGATTAAGAAACTGCATACTCTATCCAATGAAGTAGTGGCAAAAGTCGGTGAGCATGATGCGCTGTCAAAGAAAATTCATAGCTCTTTTGTTGAGTTTAAAACTAATGTGACCCAGTGGAGTCGTGTCAGCGAGCAAGGCTACATGAAAGCCCGAGAGTTAAGTTAAAATAAAGTTTACGGTTGACAGCATATGCATTATTTTTTGCAGTCTCATAGTGGGCTGTCACCGTAAACCGCTCTACTCTTTTTGTGCTAATTTTTTTGTTGTAATTGTTCCGTTGAAAATTATTCACAAGAGGAACCATACCTTCTAAAACATTATAAAAATAAGTGATTTAAAGCCTGGTAAAAAAAACTATTTATAAATCGAAAAAAAGAAGCAATTTTTAAAATAAAAGAGTATAATTCTCGC
>JAPVVU010000448.1 GCA_028571885.1 Gammaproteobacteria bacterium
GGAATACTGGTCCCCCGATTTAGCTGCGGCTTTAAACCAGCGAACTGCCAGCGCTTCATTTTTTTCAATACCACGGGCATTAAGAAACATCCAGGCCAGGTTTCTTTGTGCATCAATTGAGCCCTTTACTGCAGCTTTGCAATACCATTTAACGGCTTTTTGAGGATTTTTTGTTATGCCTTCACCATGCTCATAGGCTGTCGCCAGTTCAATCTGGGCGGCTAAATCACCTTGTTTTGCCTGCTGTGTTATTTTTGTAATGGGGTCTTCATATGAGGCTTGTACAGATGGAAAAACTAACAGGCCGCAGAGCATCATCAGAACATAATGACTGTACTGAAAATAACGGCTGGGATAAATGGACTTTTTTATTCTGCTTAGTATCATTTATTTTAATGGCTTAATTTGTCGATTATATTTGTCACTTAATATCCACTGATATGACTTAACAATTAATTATTCTATTGATATACTTATTGTTCTTAACCCGTACTCATCAAAGAACTGCAATATTTATACCTTATTTTTTATATCATTTAAAAACAAATAGTTATATTTTCATTGCGCCATTAATCTTTGGTTCAGATTGCATAATGTAAAATAAGTTGACAGTCTATGGAAATTGAAAATAATAACGTGCTGACGTCTGATCCGAAACTGATGCTTAAACTGGCGCGCTATAAAATGCCCTTTGGTAAGTATAAAGATTATTTACTGGTTGATCTGCCGGAACCCTATGTGGTCTGGTTTGCCAATAAAGGTTTCCCTGAAGGAGAATTGGGAAAATTGCTGGCAATAGTGCTTGAAATTAAGGTCAATGGCCTGGAATACCTGTTTCAGCCATTGAAAGAAAAAAATAAAAGGAAGATATAATACATGAAACGCTTACTCATTATCCCAATAGCACTTTTTGTGCTCCTGAGCACCGCGTGTACCACCAGCCCGACGGGACGCAGCCAGTTTATGCTGGTATCACCAGAACAGGCAATCTCCGCCTCAAAAGTGGCTTATTTTCAGACACTCAAACCATTAGATGATAAGGGTAAAATCGATAGTGATCCTGCGGTGACCAGACGAGTCAAATTAATTACGGGACGATTGATCAGTCAGGCAATCAAACAATATCCTCATACCAGGAACTGGGAATGGAGTGTTAAAGTGATTGATGATCCTGAAACGGTCAATGCCTGGTGTATGGCTGGTGGAAAAATGGCCATTTATACCGGCTTGCTCAATAAAGTGAAACCAACAGATGATGAACTGGCTCAGGTAATGGCTCATGAAATTTCTCATGCCCTGGCCAATCACACTGCCGAAAAAATGTCGGTACAGATGGCCTCACAAATCGGTATGGTTGCTGTCGCCGTCGCCGTAAGTGACTCAGACTATGGCGGTGCGGCATTGACAGGCGCTGCTCTTGCAGCAACAATGGCCATCGAATTACCTAATAGCCGAACAGCTGAAAAAGAAGCCGATCAAATGGGCATCGAACTGGCCGCTAAAGCGGGTTATAACCCCTATGCAGCGGCGACTTTATGGGAAAAAATGGCCAGAGTAGGGGGCAGTTCACCACCCGAATTTTTAAGCACTCACCCATCCCCGGGCAACCGCCAGAGCACCTTACGAAGACTGGCAGCCAAAATGATGCCTTATTATCAGCAGAAAACAGCACGGCCCGTCTACCCGCTGTAAACTGTTTGACCTGAAAAGAGAAATATAAGAAAATAAGCAACCACAGACTTTTTACTAACAATAGACTAAGTAGTTACAGTTTATTTTAATCAAGAAAGACAAATTGTAGATCAGAGCGATGCCATGGAGGCGTTGCTTCATCAATTTATAAATCAAGGGATTGAACAAAAATGCAACAGGATGGAACCGACTTCGCTTTAGAACAGCATTCCACAACAAAAACTGCACCCGCAAAGACAACGCCTGACAGCACTTCTCATGATCATATTTCTCATGAGCAAACTTCTCTTAAACAAACTTCTCTTAAACAAACTTCTCTTAAACATACTTCTCTTAAACAAAGAGTCCCTGCAAATATCACCCGTTTTACCTTCGAGCTGACAGGTTCTTCAGAAGAATTGCGCGTGCTTGAGTTTGAAGGTAAAGAAAGCATCTCCA
>JAPVVU010000449.1 GCA_028571885.1 Gammaproteobacteria bacterium
GAAAAATGAGCACTAAAGCCACGGGTACAACAATAGACAGTTTTTGTGCCGCGCGCTGCTGATTTTCAAATTTGCCGCCCCATTCAAAATAGTAACCTGGCGGTATGGTCAGTGACTTCGCTTTTTGTTTTGCTTCTTCAACAAAGCTCACCAGATCACGACCGCTGACATTGGCCACAACCACAGAGAAACGCTTACTTTGTTCCCTTTTAATTGAAACAGGCCCTTCCGTTGAATTGGCATCCACTAATTGACTTAACATTACCGTTTCCATACCCTGGGGTGTCTCCACCGTAATGGGTTGCTGCAGCATTTCAAAACTTGATGCTTTATAGGATTCAGGGGCTCGCAGCATCAGTGGTATACGGCGTATCCCTTGATAAATAATACCGGTTTCCAGACCATTGATTTGTGCTCTGAGGATAGCTTCCACCTGGTCCACTGTTAATCCTAATCGCCCCGCCATATCACGGTTTACTTTGAGTTGCAGATAGCGCAAACCTTCATTCATCTGGGTATTAACATCTTCTGCACCTGGAATTGTTTTAACCATAGCCACCATCTCTTTAGCCACCTGGTTAAGCTCATCCGCATTGTCACCAAAAATTTTGATAGCCAAATCTCCCCTGGCTCCCGTTAACATTTCATCAACACGCATTTGAATCGGTTGAGTAAATGCATAGTTAATACCAGGAAACTGAGTATCCAAAACGTCACGTATGGCAGCAATGAGTCCATCTTTGCTCTCCATACGCCATTCAGACGTGGGCTTAAGCATTAAGAATACATCTGTATCATTGAGTCCCATGGGATCCATGCCAATTTCATCAGAACCCACTCGACCCACCATTCGAGTCACTTCGGGCACTTTATCCATAATGGCTTTTTGAATATAAAGATCCATTTCGGTTGATTTTTTTAAACTAATTGAGGGTGATTTTTCAATTTGCATAACGATGTAGCCTTCATCCATTTGCGGGATAAACGTTTTACCAACCTGGGTATAAATAACGCCGGCAAAAATCAGTGCCACAATAGCACCAGAAACAATGACTTTGTCGTGCGTTAAACTCCATTTAAGAACAGGCTGATAAATTGCCAGTAATTTACGGATCAACCAGGGTTCCTGATGGGAAGGTTTCCCTAAAAGAAAAGAAGCCAGAGTAGGAATAATGGACAACGATAATACTAAGGAACTGCCCAGAGCAAAAATAATAGTTAAGGCCACTGGTACAAACAATTTTCCTTCTAAACCTTCCAGAGTGAGTAAAGGCAGGAAAACGGTCATAATAATTAAAATACCGGAGATAACGGGGACAGAAACTTCTTTTAATGCACGGAATATAATATGCATCTTGGGTAGCTGACCCTGTGATTTTTCAGCATCCTGTTCCTGATGTGAGACGATATTTTCAATCACAACAACTGCAGCATCAACTAACATTCCGATTGCAATGGTCAAACCACCCAGTGACATTAAGTTAGCCGACAATCCAAACCAGCGCATAAGAACAAAGGTCATCAGAGCGGCCAGTGGCAGAATTAATGCCACTGTTATTGCTGCTCTTAAATTGCCTAAAAAAAGCAGTAAAACAATCATAATTAAAACCACAGCTTCTGCTAAAGATTTAGACACACCATAAATAGCCGTATTAACCAGGTCACTGCGGTTATAAAAAACAGACACAGAAATACCTTTAGGAAATGCTGATTCCAACTCTTTTAAACGAGTTTCTATGCCTGAAATAACTTCACGCGCATTGGCGCCTTTTAATGCCATGACCAGACCTTCTACAGCCTCCTGCTGACCATCCTGTGTCACCGCGCCATTTCGGTACAGTGAGTCAATTTCAACCTTAGCAAGATCCTTAATGGTAATAGCAACATTATTATTATAATCAACAACAATATGTTCTATATCGGATATATTGGTTAAATTACCCTGAGTACGCACCAGAAGTACTTCTTCGCCCTGATTAAGACGACCAGCACCATCGTTCTTATTATTTTCCTGTAATGATTTAATCAGTTGATCAATGCTGACATGATAGGTTTGTAATTTCAGATAGTCAGGTTTCACCACAAAGGTTCTGGCATAACCGCCTAACACGTTAA
>JAPVVU010000450.1 GCA_028571885.1 Gammaproteobacteria bacterium
AAAACTGGTTCAGTTTCAGAGCAATTTTTCAGCTTGTTTATAGTTTGTAATGCCAGTTTAACATCATGGGTTCCAGGCACACCACGGGTAATAAAAAGAGGGTGTATACTCTGCGCCAGCTCAATACGTTTTGCTTTAGTGTGGTAAAAATCATCAATTGAAAGGATTGCTACACGGTGTGCATACTGGGATTCAAGTATTGTCTTTAAAATAATAGCAGCAGTGGTTTTTCCTGAGCCTTGAGAACCATTAATGCCGATAACCGGGATTGAATGCTTATGAGACTGTTTGTGTATAATCTTTGCAAGTGGTTCCAGGTAGAGTGAAATATAGCTTATGAATTGCTCAGGTAAGGCAAGCTTTGTTATTAAATCGTCAAGCTTTATATTTTTCATACGCCCTCAATTATGATGTAACTTGCCGCCAAATTACTGCCTGGTTAGAGATTATCTGCCTTAATTTTAACAAAAGATAAACCTTAATAGGCATGTAAGGAGAAAATTTTATATGATCTGAGCAGAGAATGACTCTTCTCCCTGGTTCCATCTGACACAAAAACAGGCGTTAAAATGGAAATTTGTGCAATTTCTACTAAAATTATTAATGTTGATAGTAATATTGAACCCAGGGAAATAAATTTTGTCAGTGATGGTGAAAAAGTATGGAATTTTTTGAAGAAATTAAAATTTCTAATTGGAATGAAAGCGATTTAAAAAAAATATTAACAATTAAAAATCTTCCAAAATTGTGCCAATCCATTAATACGGTCATTTTAGATAAACAACAAAATGGCATTATTTACTGTATCTGGGGTGAGTTTGAAATTAATCGTGAGGAGCTCAAAAATGGTATTAGATTTACACTGCCTAACTGTCATAATGGCTTTGCATGGACAATAACGATTGATACGGAGCGTAACCAATTACTGATTCACGGTACTATAAACAAACGTGAGCATGATGAAGATTTCATTGCATCGATTGAACAATTTATAAAGGATTGGTCAAATGGCCTGGCAGCACTGCACGGCACATAACTTTTAATCAAAAAATACAAAATTCTCTGCATAAGTCACATCTCTGATTGCTTAATAATTTTTTCAATAATCGTTGAGCTCCTCCGGTATAGACAAGGTGGGTATTTTTTCTTAATATGATGATTCCAGGCAAAACACGGGATACCCCGGTCCTATCTAAGAACAAAAAATAGAAAATACTTACCTATGACAAATATTGATTTACTGCACGAACTGCGAAATAAGCTGGGTTCTGTTATTGTGGGACAGGAAGACTTGCTGGATCGGCTTGTAATTGCTGTGCTGGCGGGAGGACATGTCTTACTCGAAGGGCCTCCTGGTTTGGCCAAGACAACCGTCGTGCATGCGCTTGCAACCTGTCTTGATGCTCAGTTTCAGCGTATACAATTTACCCCGGATCTAATGCCGGGTGATTTGACTGGCAGCGATATTTACGAGCCATCGAATGGCAGTTTTCGTTTTATTGAAGGGCCATTGTTTCATGAAATTTTACTGGCGGATGAAATTAATCGGGCTCCCCCTAAAGTACAATCCGCATTGCTCGAAGCAATGGCTGAACATCAGATCACGGTTGGTGGGACGACCAGAGCATTACCGGAACTGTTTATGGTATTGGCTACTCAAAATCCCCTTGAACAATCAGGCACTTATCGTTTACCAGAGGCTCAGCTGGATCGGTTTTTATTCCAGATCATTCTCGATTATCCCACTCTGGAAGAAGAAATTGAAATTTCCCGACGAGCAAGAAAGGCCTATGAAGGGCATGTTGATGTAGGACTGACTGCAACACTTAAACCTGATGAAATTCTGTCTCTGCGCAAGCAGGTTGATGATGTTTTTATTGAAGAGCATATAGAACGTTTTGCCATTGAAATTGTCGTTGCCACCCGGAAACTGGGCGACTACCTCCCTGACTGGGCTGATATGATTCAGATCGGTGCTTCTCCAAGGGCTTCTATCTCATTATTACGGGCATCCATGGCAAAGGCCTTTTTAGATGGGCGTGACTATGTTCTGCCTGAAGATGTTGTTGCCCTGGCACCCGATGTATTGCGTCATCGTTTAGTA
>JAPVVU010000451.1 GCA_028571885.1 Gammaproteobacteria bacterium
AATTCCCACCCTGGGCGGCACTGTAGAGATGAAGCTTGCAGAAAATACTAAAGGCGGGAAAAAACTGCGACTGAAAGGACGTGGATTACCAGGCAAGGATACGGGAGATCAATATGTGGTATTACAAATTATGACTCCCGAAGCAAAAACTGATGAACTAAAAGCACTCTACGAGGAGATGTCAGAGCTGAGTCAGTTTAATCCCCGTGAGAATTACTAAATCAGTTTTGGCTTTGCCGGCACTTTTTTTGCGCATAAAGCTGAACTAATCCAGTTTATAAAAGTCGTATAGATTACAAACTCAATAACAACATATTAAAGATTGAAAACTATTATGACTATGATAAAGAAGCACTCTTTTTTTTCTGTTTTATCAATCCTTTTTATTTCCCTGTTCACCTTAAGTTACCTTCACGCTCTGCCGACCCATGACAGCCAGGGCAAAGAACTGCCCAGTCTGGCCCCCATGTTAAAAAAAATAACACCGGCAGTGGTTAGTATTGCAACCAAAGGACATTATCAGGACAATAATCAATTACCTGACTTTCTAAACGATCCGCTGTTTAAACGTTTTTTTAAATTTGACATCCCGCAGCATCAACAGCTGCAGCCCCATGCTTTGGGTTCTGGAGTTATAGTTAATGCAAAGAAGGGCTATATTCTCACTAATAACCATGTCATTGATAATGCCAGTGAAATTGTAGTCACCTTAAAGGACGGGCGTTCACTGGCCGCTGAACTGGTTGGTACCGATCCGCAAATTGATATTGCGCTGCTAAAAGTGAGTGATGACAAACTTTCAGAAATTAAGTTTTCCGATTCTGACAAATTACAGGTCGGTGATTTTGCACTGGCTATCGGCCACCCTTTCGGCCTTGGTCAGACCGTCACATCCGGTATTATCAGCGGCTTAGGCCGTAGTGGACTTGGTATTGAGAGTTATGAAGATTTTATTCAGACAGATGCTTCAATCAATCAGGGAAATTCCGGCGGTGCTCTGGTTAACCTGCATGGCGAACTGGTCGGTATTAATACTGCTATTTTTTCTCAAAGCGGCGGTAATATTGGTATAGGCTTTGCCATTCCTGTCAATATGGCCAAATCTGTTATGAACCAGCTCATAAAACATGGCTCGATCCAGCGTGGCTTGCTCGGCGTTCAGGTTCAGGACTTAACACCGGAATTAGCCTCAGCTCTGGGCATCAACGCAACACAAGGCGCAGTCGTTGCACAGATAATAAATAACTCTGCCGCCAGTAAAGCAGGTATAAAAGCAGGTGATATTATCATTGCAGCCAATGACAGAGCTATTAGCAGCTCATCTGATTTACGTAATTACATTGGCTTAAAACGCCCCGGCGACAAGGCTCAATTAACCATATTACGTGGTAAAAAAACATTAACAATTAACACTATCATTGGTGGTGATAATGAAGTATTGTCCTCAGCACAAGCTCAGACACAGAGTTTTAATGGACAAGGCTTACACCCTGCATTAGAAGGCGCCTACTTTACTCAAAATGCTAATAAGCAGGGTGTGCTGGTACAAAAAGTCACAAAAGCATCCCCGGCATGGCAGGCCGGCTTAAGAGAAAATGATCAAATTATTGCTATTAACCTGCAGAGTATTAACTCGATTAATGATTTAAAAAAACTGGCCAATAAAAAGCTCGATAAAACCATAGCACTCAATATTCACCGTGGAAATTCTGCCCTGTTTCTTGTTTTAAGATAAAACGCAGCCATTCAAGCTTAACCACCATTTATTAAATGAAATCCATAAAGCAGTAATTTATTTTTCTTGATTTATATGTGGTACATAAATACATTATGTGTAGCTCAACGTCCCATTACGGAATATTTAAAATCCACTAATATAGTTTTCAAAACCATAAAGCTGCAATTTTATGTGGCTGATGAAATTTGAATTTAATACTGTCAATATTTTTTACACCAAGTCGGTAATGGGCACAGATCAAATAATGCGTTTTATGTTTACATTTTATCGTACCTCAAGGGCACTCCCTCCGGGGTGTAGGTTGGCTCTGAGTGCCAACGAAGCCCAACATTAACACTCATGTTGGG
>JAPVVU010000452.1 GCA_028571885.1 Gammaproteobacteria bacterium
TCAAAATAGAGCCGATCAGAGGTATCATAGTCAGTAGAAACGGTTTCAGGATTACAATTCACCATAATGGTTTCAAAACCATCATCCCGACAGGCATGAGCCGCGTGAACACAGCAATAGTCAAATTCAATACCCTGGCCAATCCGGTTAGGACCACCGCCTAACACCATGATTTTATCTTTGCCTGTGGGTGCCGCTTCACACTCTTCTTCATAAGTAGAATACATATAAGCCGTATCTGAAGCAAATTCTGCCGCACAGGAATCAACGCGTTTATAAACCGGACGAATATTCAACTGCTGGCGATATTTTCTAACCGTCGCTTCATCGGTATTTAATAGTACTGATAAACGGCTGTCAGAGAAACCTTTACGCTTCAGTTCAAACACGTCATCGGCATTTAAATCCAGGACGTTTTTGCCCCGAATACTTTCTTCTATCTGAATCAGTTCTTCAATTTGAACCAGGAACCAGGGATCAATTCCAGTCAGCCCTTGAATATCTTCCATTGAAAGCCCTTTACGGAAGGCATCACCAATATACCAGATGCGGTGGGCTCCAGGCACACGTAAGGCATGACGCAAAGAATCCATCATTTCATCTTCTGTGTCACCGTCCAGATCGTCAAACATTTCTGTAAAACCGTCGGTATCAATTTCCAGTGAACGCAATGCTTTTTGCAATGATTCCTGGAACGTTCGACCAATGGACATGGCTTCACCCACAGATTTCATCTGTGTGGTCAATGTATCATCCGCCTGTGGAAATTTCTCAAAAGTGAATCGGGGCACCTTGGTGACCACATAATCAAGCGTGGGCTCAAAAGATGCAGGGGTTGCACCACCTGTAATTTCGTTGTCTAACTCATCTAAGGTGTAACCAACAGCCAGTTTAGCGGCCACTTTGGCAATAGGGAAACCTGTTGCTTTTGAAGCCAGTGCTGAAGAGCGGGAAACACGAGGGTTCATTTCAATAATGATTAAACGACCATTTTTGGGATTGACCGCAAACTGTACGTTCGAACCACCGGTATCAACGCCAATCTCACGTAAAACCTGTAAAGAGGCATCACGCATGATTTGATATTCTTTGTCTGTCAGTGTTTGCGCAGGTGCCACGGTAATTGAATCACCTGTGTGAACGCCCATGGCATCAAAGTTTTCAATGGAACAGATAATAATACAATTGTCTTTCTTATCCCGAACTACTTCCATTTCATATTCTTTCCAGCCAATGATGGATTCTTCAATCAACAACTCATTGGTGGGTGACATGTCCAGACCACGCTCACAGATCTCGATAAATTCTTCTTTATTATAGGCAATACCGCCACCGCTGCCGCCCATGGTAAACGATGGACGAATGATAATTGGGAAGGCGCCCAGTTTTTTTTGCACATCAGCAGCTTCTTCCATTGTGTGTGCAATGAAGGCCGTAGGCATATCAAGGCCAATTTTAATCATCGCCTTGCGGAACAAATCACGATCTTCTGCTTTATTAATCGCTTCTTTGTCTGCGCCAATCATTTCCACATTGTATTCTTCCAGAACACCTCTTTTATCCAGTTCAAGCGCACAGTTCAATGCAGTCTGTCCACCCATGGTAGGCAACAACGCATCGGGACGTTCTTTTTCAATAATATTAGCAACCACTTTCCAATGGATAGGTTCAATATAGGTTGCATCTGCTAACTCTGGATCAGTCATGATAGTCGCAGGATTCGAGTTAACCAGAATAACCCGGTAACCTTCATCTTTAAGCGCTTTACACGCCTGTGCTCCGGAATAGTCAAATTCACAGGCCTGACCAATGACAATTGGACCGGCGCCAATAATCAGAATACTTTTTATATCATCGCGTTTTGGCATTCTTTACTCACAAAGTTTGTGTCTACTCTTGTTTAAGAGAGCTTTCATTAAAAAGAGTTTATTAAAAAATCATATATACCCGTGATACTTGGAAATGCAGCGAGGCATTTTGACTTAGAGCCGATTGAGTGTATAAGTACTACATGATTGAGGCTTTAAGTTAAAATAACGAAGTCTGCATTTTCAAGTATCA
>JAPVVU010000453.1 GCA_028571885.1 Gammaproteobacteria bacterium
ATAATAAAGTTGTCTATGTCATCAAACATATGGCCGATATCCACTTTCCCTCTGAAGCGCAGGAAACTTATTTTAAAGAACATCTGGTTGATTACTGCACATCACTTGATGATGCTTATCAGCTATTAAAATCTAGTTCGCATACGCCTTGCAAGCATTGCCCTTCTTAATATTTTCTATCAATTATATAGCATCAGTATTCCTTGAAAAAAGGATAACTCATTAAAGAAACAACAAAATTATTTCAGTTCCTGCTATTGCTCTTTCGCTCATGATCACAATACTATACGCGAACTAAATGCAAAGATCGGACAGATTTTTTCTTACCCGCCAATGTCGTATTGAAGCCTTTCGTTAACCAAATAATATATTAAGTTTTTTCAATATAATGGAAGCAATCGGCTGGTATTGATCTGGTTGCACGTTTGGTTACACTAACCAGATCATATTTTCTAAGTAACCGTTCAGGTAACAACATCAAAGGGACGCATCATCTCATGATCCTCATGATCAAGGAAATGACAGTGCCAGACAAATCTGCCTGGTATATCAAAGTGTGCGATGATCTTGACGACAGTACCTGCAGGCACACGCACCATATCTCTCATTCCATTTTCATTAGGCGGAAGCATCTCAGGACCGTCATAAACAATTTCACCCGTCGCTTTATAGTGTCCGACATCAAATCGTCTTCGACTCAGTACTCCGAATGTCACCAGATGCACATGCATTGGATGGCCGTTAGGTGTTGTATTAATGAAATTCCAGATCTCAGTGGTGTTTAATTTCGGCTTTTCAGTAATTGGATCCATCCATTTAGCTTTGTTCAATAAAAACTTAGGTCTGCCATACTCATCTTTGGTTAAATCAAGTGTTAGGTTACGTGTTTTTACTGAGTCAGCTGGATCAAGCCACGGTACTGGACGTAGATTTGCAGGCAGAACACTGGTGTCTGCTCCAGTACTGTCGATCACTCTGAATTGCATAATAAAACTAACTGCTTCACCACCGGGAAAATCATTAATACCCAGATTTTTCATTGTGATGAAATCACCCGGTGCGAAGCTTGAGAAATCCACAACAATGTCTGCCCGCTCAGCCGGAGCAACGGTCACTTGTGGCCCCTTAGGATTTCCATTGACCAACTTTCCAACTGGAACGGGCTTGGCGAGTAAACCACCGTCGGTACCAATCTGGTGAAAAGGCAGCGATGTGTCAGGTGCAGCATCAGGTACCAGACGCAAACGATAGGGACGTGAATTAGAACCATTTAAAACACGAAAACGATATTTTCGAGGTTCCACTTTGAAGTATGGCCAGGATTTCCCGTTAACCAATGTTGTATCCCCTATTAATACAGGAATAACAGAAGGTACTGGTGCGTATGGAAATTTATCACTGTCTAATACAGATGGATAGAACAGTGAGCCATCTTCTCTGAACATACGATCCTGAATAACCAGAGGTATTTCATAGTCACCACCGGGCAGATTGAGTGCATCTTCAACTTCGTCACGTATATTGTAGAGGCCGGCAAGCCCTGCATAAACATTCAGACGGGTATTGCCCATTGCATGATCGTGATACCAGAGTGCCGCAGGTTCCTGATCATTCTTGTAGTTGCTCACATCAAAGTTATTACGTTGATTGGAGGTATACCAATCTTCCGGATAGCCGTCAAACTGGGGTCTGGTATGGGCACCATGCAGATGCACGACGGTTCGGACTTCTGGCTGCCACGGTTCAGAGCCATGTAAGGTTGTATCTATTGGCAGGAAATGCTTGTTGGGAAGTTCATTAATCCATTTAACCGAGACCGGTTTATTTCGCCTTGCCTCAATAGTCGGCCCTGGAAAACTACCCTCATAGCCCCAGACTGTTGTTTTTGGAAAACCTGTAGGCAATATCTGCTGTTGAAACTCGGACATTGTTGCCTGATATGATGCTGCATTTTTAGAAACTCCAGTAGGACTGAGCACAGCAGGTATTGGCAGAGACTC
>JAPVVU010000454.1 GCA_028571885.1 Gammaproteobacteria bacterium
TCATAGGTATGCCCGCCGACATTCACTGGAGAACAAATGGGCGATAAACGACAGACATCACAGGCAACGTATTTGGGTTCTGCTCTTTTTGAGCCAGAACCAGAGTCAGGGTTAGAGTGCGAGTCAGCCACGATTTAATCTGCCGACTTCTCTTGATTGGCATGTTCCACTGTTGCCAGGATACTTTGCTTCAATCGTGAAAAATTCCCCACAGGAATATACTGAAAAACTTCTTTGCCTCTTTTACTGTATGAAATAACTAATCCTTTTTCCGGATACAGCCAAAACTCAGTATTTTCATTCACAGCCAGACTTTCTTCGGGTTGGCCAAATAGTTTTTTAAGTAATTCCGGTTCAATATTAGACACAGGAATATAGGTTAATGAATGAATGACTCGATTATTCAGCTCCTGTGCTAAATCATCCAGCGGGTATTTTATCGTGCGTGAACTCTGGATTTCCGGCTTGCCCGAATGTTTTATCAAATACTCTTTATCCAGGCCCTTAGCATCCAGCTCCAGAAGCACCTTCGCTCTAAGCCCCGACATACTCACACGAATAAAATAAGCTTCAAGGCTGAGACTGCCATCCTGATTTTCAAACCAGGCCAGGTTATATTCACTCTTCAATATATTAACTGCATCTGCAAGTGTTGCTTTGCCTATATCTAAATCCAGAACATGCAGGGTCTGATCATCAAGCACCGTGATTTGCCAGGGAAGATTCAACACACGAACGGTACTGCCTTCCTGAGGTGTGACCATGCTATTATAAAACCAGTAACCCGAGGCAAAAAGAATCAATACAATGATTAATGTAATTGGCTTAAACACAGAGACTCCAAATAAACGACTAATGCGATAAAAATGATTAAAAAAATGAGCAGAAAAGGCGATCAGTATAGTGAAATCAGAGGCTAAATGCACTTTTCCATATTAACAAAATCAGCAAATCGACTCTTATTGTTAAGCTCAGTACCTGATAAATGAGGTATGACACCCAGTAGTGGTGCATTTATTCGGGATTTTATGCTGTGGATATTTTCTTCAAGGTGAGTCATGCTATTTTGTCCTGCAACATCAGGTTCAGCACTATTTGCAATCCAGCCCGCAATCGTCAGGCCGCTTTGTTCAACCGCCTGTGCAGTTAACAGGGCATGATTAATACATCCCAGGCGCAGATTCACCACTAAAATAACCGGAAAATTCAATAAACAGGCTAAATCGGCCACATTTTGCTGCTCATTCAAAGGCACCAGCCAGCCGCCAACCCCCTCAACCAGCATATAATCAGCCTTTTGTTGATGCTGAAAAATATGAGTGACAATTTCCTGTAAATCAATAGTCACCCCGTCCTGCAAAGCGGCAATATGGGGCGCAATGGCCGGTGCAAAAGAATAAGGATTGATTGTCTCATAATCAAGAGACACATTGGCAGCTGCCATTAATTTCAGCGCATCATCATTTCTTAAACCTTCTGGCGTGACCTGACAACCGCTGGCAACCGGTTTGAACCCCAAAGTTTTATAGCCCTGATTTGACCAGTTTTGAAGCAAGCCTGCAGAGACAAAAGTTTTACCGGCATCGGTATCGGTTGCAGTAATAAAATAGGCTTTCATGAATTACTTTTCGCCAAAGATGCTTTCATCAACGTAAGGTACTTTTTAGTTGCGCCAATGAAATAGAGGTTTGTTTATCACCATCGGTTGAACAGGTATGCTGCATTGGCGTTACTGGATTCCAGGCATGCCCGTACAGCACTTCATATGTCACCGGATATCCAGCCTGAGTACTGAACTGTTCATAAGCCTGATACATTGCCTGTAAACGTTTTTTTCCAGTCAATGCTTTTTCACGACCACTGTTTTGATTGTATGCACCAACTGCTTTAAGTTCCACCAGGATTTGTTTTATTGATTGATAGTTCAACACAATTTTTTCACTGTCCATAACGGGGTTTTCAA
>JAPVVU010000455.1 GCA_028571885.1 Gammaproteobacteria bacterium
CCAGCCCTCTTTTCCTCCAGCTCGTCCCATCGTGTATAGGCTGATTCCAGCTGTTGATTTATGGCCTCAAGTTCAGATAATTTTCTAGCCACACTGTCCTGCTCCTGCTGGTAAAATTCAGGCTGGGCAATCTCATTTTCAAGCGCTGTCTGCTGAGTTTCAAATTTTTCAATTTTTCCTGGTAAATTATCCAGTTCACGTTGTTCTTTATAACTCAGCTTAATCATTTTTTTTGCTGTGGCAGCGGGTGCTGAGGCACTACCCGATTGTTGTGCTACTTTTTTAGCTTGTGAGGATGATTGAGATGATGTTTCTGAGGTAATTGGCTTTCTTTGTCTCAGCCAGTCATCATAACCACCAACATACTCATTTATGCCGTTTGCTTCAAAGACCAGTGAGCTGGTAATGACATTATTTAAAAAAGCACGGTCATGACTGACAATAATCAAAGTGCCCTTATATTCTATTAATAAGGTCTCTAACAATTCGAGTGTGTCACTATCTAAATCATTGGTTGGTTCATCAAGCACGAGTAAATTAGCTGGTTTGGTGAATAATTTTGCCAGTAATAAACGATTTCTTTCACCACCGGATAGCGCCTTTACTGATACTTTTGCACGTTCCGATGAAAATAAAAAATCTCTCAAATAACTGAATACGTGGCGATCACGTCCATTAATGCTGACAAATTCCCTGCCCTGGCCTATGTTTTCTATAATTGACTTCTCTTCATCAAGCTGATCACGTAACTGATCAAAATAAGCAATTTCAAGTTTAGTGCCTAACTTAACCGTACCTGATTGTGGTGTCAGTTCGCCCAGCAGCAAATTCAGCAGGGTTGTTTTACCAACCCCGTTGGGACCAATAATACCAATGCGATCACCACGCATAATGACTGTTGAAAAATTGTTAACAATGGGCTTATTTTCATATTCATAAGAAATATTATCAAGTTCAACCACTAGCTTGCCTGAATTTTTCTTATCATCCAGTTCCAGTTTTACTTTACCCTGGACATCTCTGCGCTGGCTGCGTTCATCACGCATGGCTTTTAATGCTCGAACACGGCCTTCATTTCGGGTACGGCGTGCTTTAATGCCCTGCCGAATCCAGACTTCTTCATCTGCCAGCTTTTTATCAAATAATTCATTGGCTTTTTCTTCGGCATGCAGCATTTCTTCTTTACGACGCAGGAAGGTTTGATAGTCACCGGGAAAAGAGACTAACAGGCCGCGATCAAGTTCAAGAATACGCGTAGCGACGTTCTGTAGAAATATCCTGTCGTGAGTAATAAACAGCACACAGCCATTATAATATTTCAGAAAATTTTCCAACCAGAGGATTGACTCTATATCCAGATGGTTAGTAGGCTCATCCAGCATCAGAATGTCAGGTTCAACAACCAATGCCTTAGCGAGCATGATCCGTCTTTTTAAACCACCGGACATATCTTCAATGAGATCATCACCTGATAACTGCAATCTGGAAATGGTCTCTTCCACTCGCTGCACCAGAGACCAGCCATTAACAGATTCTAATTCATGCTGGATCTTTTCCATTTTTTTAAGTGCTTTTTCATCACCGTCCGCAACATCATGAAGCACATGATTATATTCCTGTAACAGACGTGCAGCATCACCTAATCCTGAAGCCACAATATCAAACACACTGCCACGCGCTTCGTGTGGTACTTCCTGTGACAAAGAGGCGACGATTAAACCATCCTTCTTACGAAGATCACCCTCGTCTGCCTGCATTTCATCCTGGATCAGCCGCATCAAGGTTGTTTTACCCGTACCATTGCGGCCAATCAAACAAACTCGTTCTCCCGTTTCCAGGGAAAAACTGGCATGATCTAATAGAACATGGGTACCAAAAGCCAAACAAAGGCCATCTGCAGAAAAAATCGACATAACACACTCACTTCAGGTGGAAAAATAGCTGGAAAAAA
>JAPVVU010000456.1 GCA_028571885.1 Gammaproteobacteria bacterium
GCCGCCACATGATATGCATTGATAAAATAACAATGGGTAGCAGCAATAGAATGGCTAATGGCAAACTGTAACTTAATGGCAGTATATCAAATAACTCCGATAGTTCATTTAGATTAACTAGTGCCTGACAGAAAAAGCAGTTTTTAGCGTAAGCTAAAATTTTTTTTAGCTTTTATATCTGTACAATAATCATAATTTGAAACATTTAAGACATTGGAGCAAACAATAAAGTCATGATTAAATTTTAGGCGCAGATGTCCAGCGTTAGCTTAAACTAAACCAATAGTTTCTTAGGCTACTTTTTTATATTGGCCTCGCTTGCGCATTTCTTTTTCTTTTGCTTGTTGGCGAATAATCGTACCCAGTCGCTTAATATTCCTTGAAAGCACGGCTAAACCAACATAACGCTTGAAACCATTAATACCATGGTCAGGGCAGACATCAAGTCCACCCTGTTCTAAGCCGTTTATCGCAGACTCTACGCCAGAATGTTGATTGCGTAACTTCTTAAATTCATCACTGCCTTCGTGTAATTTATCGGCTTCACTCAATCGTCCTTTTTTGGGAAGTATGACCTGTTCGAGATGCTCTTTTAATGCTTTCTGATTACTTTTGCTGTGATAGCCTTTATCAAAACTGACACAGCTTAAATCGGGAAAACGTGCTTGTGTTTCTGTCACCATTTCAATTGCTATTTTATCATCTGTTTGTTGCTCCATTACTTTGGAGTGCAGGATGAATTGATATTGATCTTCCATTATGCAAACACGAAGCCCTAATTCAACAGGAACACCCGCTTTTCCTTTACTGATCCATTCAGTATGAGGCTGAAATATAGAAAATATTTTCTCATTGTGAGGGATAACTTCTTCTAAGATCACCCGTCGGTAAACTTGCGGTCTTAAATAACCAGCATAGTACTGGTATTGCTCAAGTGATACCAATTCGTAGTCAGCAACACCAATCTCTTTTAAGTACTTAATAAGCTGCTCTGATAGATTGAAACGTTGTTCAGCCATGTCAATATACTTTGTATATTCTGATTTAATAAGCTCAACTCTCTGACGTTTTTTTGCTTCATCTTTGGATGTAGAATGTTTTAGTATTTGAATTTTTCGATACTGTTTTTTAAACTTTCTAATGGCACTTTTAAATTGACGCCAACCAGGTAATCCATTGGATTCTGCCAACTGAGCACTTTCTATAGTTGACTTTCGCACGGCATCAAAAAGCAGGCTAATATCGGTTGGGAAATGAACATTGGTTTCCAGAACAAATGAGTCACAACGCCCACGTAATTTTTCTGATATTGAGTTCTCATTCGGTTGAACTGAGTCAGTCTTTTTTCCTGTTGGCCCATCTTTTTGCTTTTTTTTTACGAGCGTATGTCCAGCCTTGATCACTTCCTGATTGATCTGATCCAGAATTTCAGGGGTAAATAACATCAGGTTGTCTTTAATTGCCTGCAGTGAATATTGAGTGTCATCGCACCAGTCACTATGACCCAACATTTGACGGATGGTATTATGATTGTTAGCCAGTTCATGGATCCGATCATAATCGGTGTTCAAGCCTAATCGGAGAACACCGAGAACCAGTATTTTCCACTGTGCCATTCCTGGGCGACCAAGAGTTGAACTCACACTTTTGGGTGCGTCTTTATCCGTCAATTCACCCCTTTGTTTAGGAATAAGTTGCTGCAAAATATTAAAAATTGATTGATGCAATTCTGGCGTTGTATAAATGTGTTGAAGGCCCGTTAAAATAGCAGGGATGTCATCTCTGGATTTTGGATTAAGTTTGATCATGGAAATATCAATTTCACCAAATGACATTTGTGGAGCTTCAACTGTACGCATGATATTCAACCTGTGAAGATTCGTCGTTTTTGGCTAAAATTAGCCTAAATCAATGAGTTTTGTTA
>JAPVVU010000457.1 GCA_028571885.1 Gammaproteobacteria bacterium
ATTGTCTTTTCTAGGTTTTTTCGTCGCTTTACAAGATCTGCACCCATCTATTTTTGGGGACAGCTCAATCCCGCTTTACAGTTTTCGGCAATCAGCAATAAAAAAGGAAGTCATCAAGCCAGTGTTCTGAGATAATATTGTTACCAAGCAATTTATCCAGGAGCAATACCCATGACAGGACTGCACAACACTGATTTAACGACTTCCCAGAAAATAGAGTTTAGCGCAAAGGCACTGGCAAGCCAAGGAGTACATGGCTCAATGACTCAATTGCGTGAGGAGTATGACCTCTCACGCCCCACCATTTATCAGGTGCAAAAAACCACCAAAAAACTTCTGTCTAAGCATTTCAACCAAACTCAGGCGCAGTTAAAGGCCAAAACCATTGTGGTCGATCAGGCACAGTTAGAACGAACGATTATTGCCCTGTCTATTATGTCACCGAATAGTATTCGCGCAATAGAAGATCTTCTTCCCATTATTTATCCTGGTGTCACCCGCTCCTTTGGCAGCATTCAGTCCTTACTGATTGAAGCCCAAGAGAAGGCAAGACAATTTAATGATACGGTGGATTTATCGCCAATCAAAGCAGCTGCCCTGGATGAAATGTATAGTCAGAATGCACCGGTATTAGCCGGAGTTGATTTGGCCAGTGGTTACCTGCCTTCTCTTGAGTTGTGCGAAAGTCGCTCAAGTGAAGATTGGGAAGCGGTATTAAATCGAGCCAAATCACAGGCGATGGATTTAGAGATTGTTGTTAAAGATGCGGCATTAGGAATTGCTTGTGGTGTTAAAGCTGTCTTTCCTCATGCTCAGCAAAGGGATGATTGCTTTCATGTCCTATATGATATGAATAAAGTCAGACGCAAAATAAAAAGTCATGCTTATAATGCCATAGAGAATGAATACAGCCTGCAAAAGAAATTGGCTAAACTTGATAAACAAAACCAATCCGGAAAAAACACAAGCCATGATATTGAAGAAACGCAAAAGCGCTATATCAAAGCACAAGCAAAGTGTCTGGAAAAAATTGAACAATTTGAGCAATTTGAAATGGCTGCAAAATTGATTATTGAATCCATGCAATACATTCATCCTTAAACGGGTGAATTCTATTCAGGCGGTCGGGTTGAAATGATGATGAATTCAGCAGCGAAGACATTAAAAACAATCCAGCAATATCATTGTCAGAAATTGGCCACTTACATTGATAACAGAGGAACGGGTATCGCTTATGCCGCCCATGCATTGGATGTTGAGTTGGCTGCTTTAACACCACAATTCTCAAGAAGTCAGGTCAGCCGAGGTTGTTTGTTATTACGTCTGCTTGATGAATTAAAGAAACAGAAAACCATTCAGCGCCATCATAAAAAATATCAGTTATTTAAGGCACTCTTTCATAATTTACAGCAAGAGATGGGTGAAAAACTCAATGACTTGCTGGATAGCATCAAAGCATTACTGGAAAAACGCTATCGGGCATCCAGTGCTATTGAAGGATTTAATTCCGTATTGCGCCCTTATCTTTATTTGAGAAAAGGTGTCAACCAGAATTTTTTAGAGCTTTTTAAAGCCTGGTACAATTTAAGAACACGTCGGCAGGGTCGTTACAAAGGGACTTCTGCCCATGAATGTCTTTCGGGCCAAAAAGTGGATGATTGGTTGTCCATGATTGGCTATCCGCCTTCCAGCGCCTTGCACTAAACAAAAAATAATCACTGTTATGCCGTTTTTTCAGAATTTTAATGTTCTGAGGTTAGACTGTGCCTAAATGTAAAGCAAAATGGCTGGATTTGAGCTGTCCCCATTTTATGCTAAACTTTAAAAACACATTGAGATATTATATTCACTGAAATCTATAGACTTA
>JAPVVU010000458.1 GCA_028571885.1 Gammaproteobacteria bacterium
AATGAAATGGCCCATGGACTAGGAAAACAGACAGTTGCTGAATTTGTTGAAGATGAAAAAATTCTGGAGATGTTAGAAAAGTATGATGTGGATTATGCACAGGGCTATTATATCGGCAAGCCTATGCCTGATATATTGAGGTAAAGATGCGTTAAGCGTTAAGGGTTAAGAAAAAGTGCAAGAGAAAAGAAGGGCAGAGGCGCGTAAACATATTAAATTTATCTTGTTGCTTTTGCTCTGCCTTAACGCTTAACTCTTAACACTAAAGCGTCTTCAATACTCTGCCGGCAGCTTCAATGGTGGCATCAATATCATCGTTAGTATGAGCTGCTGAAACAAATCCAGCTTCAAAAGCCGATGGTGCAAAATAGACACCTTCATCAAGCATACCGTGAAAGAATTTTTTAAAACGTTCCTGATCGCTTTTAGTCACCTGATCAAAACCAGTAATTTTTTCTTCATCACTAAAGAAAAGCCCAAACATACCACCGACCTGATTGTATGTCATGGCAATACCAGCGTCTTTGGCTTTAGCCATTATCCCGCTAACCAGACGCTTTGCTTTGGCATCTAAATCTTCATGAACACCCTCTTGAGAGACCAGTGTGAGTGTTTTCATACCAGCGGCCATAGACAAAGGATTTCCTGACAGGGTACCTGCCTGGTAAACAGGGCCGAGCGGTGATATTTCTTCCATAATTTCTTTCTTGCCGCCGAATGCACCGACGGGCAGACCGCCGCCAATTACTTTACCCAGTGTTGTTAAATCAGGAGTGATTCCATAATGAGTCTGTGCCCCGCCTTTTGAAACCCGAAAGCCTGTCATGACTTCATCGAATATCAAAACACTGCCGGACTGATCACAGACTTCACGTAATGTTTCCAGAAAGCCTTCGACGGGAGGAATACAATTCATGTTGCCAGCAACAGGCTCGACAATAATTGCGGCAATCTGATCGCCAATATCAGCAAAAACTTCACGAACTTGAGCACTGTCGTTATAAGTTAAAGTGATGGTGTGTTCTGTTAAAGAGGCTGGAACTCCAGGCGATGATGGCACGCCAAATGTCAGTGCGCCGGAGCCTGCTTTTACTAATAATGAATCTGAATGACCATGATAGCAGCCTTCAAACTTAACAATTTTATCTCGATTGGTATAACCACGAGCCAGACGAATAGCACTCATGGTTGCTTCCGTACCTGAACTGACCATGCGGATCATTTCAATAGAAGGCACCAGCTGACAGACCAGTTCTGCCATTTCTGTTTCAATCTGTGTCGGGGCACCAAACCCCAATCCATCAGCAGCTGCATCCTGTACAGCCTTGACGACTTCAGGGTGAGCATGGCCCATAATCATGGGTCCCCATGAGCCAACATAATCGATATAACGATTATCATCTTCATCATAGAGGTAAGCGCCTTTGCCTTTTTTGAAGAAAACTGGATCACCGCCTACGCCCTTAAAGGCTCTCACGGGGGAATTAACGCCACCAGGAATTGTTTTTTGAGCTTGTTGAAACAAATCGTGCGAACGGGTCATAGTAATAACTTTCCTATTTAATCAGGTTAAAAAATGAAATTCTTTTTTAAAGGTGTACATTGCAAATTGTCTGTTAAACCACCTAAGCAGACAGATCAAAAGATGTTGTTGTCGATCGAAAGTGATGTTTAAATTCAGAAGTTGGGGAGGAGTAGTTGGCTTTGCTGTGGACGCTTCAAGTACGTCCATGTAGCGCTTATCCTCGGCGTCCTGCCTCGAAATACCACTGCAAAGCCAACTACTCCTCCTC
>JAPVVU010000459.1 GCA_028571885.1 Gammaproteobacteria bacterium
CCCTTCCAGGAATTTAAGCTGGAATCCTTGCCTATAGGCTGGATACCTTTATCAGTGCCTAGCCATTCAGTCGTTTTCACAGGATCAACACACATCTCATCATCTGGTCCTGTGCTGTAGCATTTCCACGCCTGACTGCCGTCTTTGATGTTGTAAGCAACCGCAAAACCACGCACACCAAATTCACCACCACTGATTCCCGTGATAACTTTATCGTTTATGACTACAGGGGCATTGGTATTGGTTTCACCTCTCTTCGGATCTCCGTTTTTCACACTCCAGATTTTTTTACCCGTCTTTGCGTCAAGGGCTACCAGGGTGGTATCTGCCTGTTGTAAAAATATTTTACCATCAGCATAGGCCAAGCCACGAGATACGGTATCACAACACATGACAGGAATGGTGCTAACATCCTGTTTTGGCTCGTATTTCCAGATGATCGTCTTATCTGACTGATCTAAGGCAAATACCTTGTTAGGAAACGGTGTATGTATATACATCGTGTCACCAACGACAAGTGGTCCGCCTTCATGCCCACGTAAAACACCCGTGGAAAACGTCCAGTCTGGACGTAAATTAGCGACATTATTTTTATTGATTTGATTGAGTTCACTATAACGATTTCCTGAATAGTTGCCTCCCCATATACTCCAGTTATCGGGATCAGCTGTAGCTTTTGATACAGATGAATTAGCACTAACCGGACCTGTTAGTGTAATAAGCATTACGAGAATCGCTGCTTTTAGATATAAATAGGACTTCTTCATGCTAGCCTCCTTTAGGATAGATGCATAGTATTAAAATTAAACTTCATTTTGTGTTTTCCTAACAGCAAATTAAGAGATATCCCCCCCCTTTTTTCCAGTTGTACAGCCAATACCCCTTGCCTCACCAGGTACTTAGGTATCATAATAGAATGAATGTTCATTTTTTGCAAATAAAGAATTCATCTTGCTATGAATAATCGTGTTTATCATGTTCAAATATTGAACCAATTTTTAATGGACTGGGTCTAAAGTGTGTTTTTTCGAGAAAAACCGATGCTTTTGAGTCCACATAATTTTACATTTATCATGAAAAGACGCTTTTCTCTTTTATTAATATTACTTCCAGGTCTGTTTAGCACGTTACAGTCAATAGCCGCTAATGCACCGTTAAATTGCGAAAATGTCAAATCTGCAGTTGAAGTACAAAAAGGCATATTCGTACGCCCAGGTAACTATGGCATTATCTTTGAGGATGAGGCTATCGCAAACATTGGATTCATTGTTGGTGAAGAAGCAATTGCAGTCATTGATACGGGAGGCAGTATCAATGAAGGCAAGCAGCTTATTTGCCAGATAAGAAAAGTAAGCCAGTTACCCATACGCTATGTCATCAATACCCATGTTCATCCAGACCATACAATGGGTAATAGTGCATTTAATGATTCCAATGTCACTTTCATTGGTCACCATAACCTTACTCATGCTATGGGAGTCCTTAGTAGAACCTACTTGCGTCGTTATAATGAAAAGACGGGGGAAAATATTTCTGATGACAGCATTATTCTTCCTCAGACTAAAGTCATAGACGAATTAGAAATTGACCTGGGTAACCGGCCTCTGACCTTAATAGCAACGCAAAGAGCACATACTAATAATGACCTGCTGGTACATGATAAAAAAACCGGAACACTATGGTTATCAGATCTGCTTTTTCATAAACACGTTCCTGTTATCGGAAAAAGCGGCAGTGTCACTGGCTGGCTGGACCTTATCAAAAAACTCAAATGCAAATCC
>JAPVVU010000460.1 GCA_028571885.1 Gammaproteobacteria bacterium
AGGAGTAGACGGGACGACCGGCCTGCTTGGGTACGAAATAGTACATGATGCCGAGGAAACCTGCGGTGAGGTAGAAACCAACCGCGTTATGTCCCCACCACCACTGAATCATGGCATCCTGAACACCAGCGTAAGCAGAGTAAGACTTGAATGCGCCAACAGGGATAGCAGCACTGTTTACAACGTGCAGCAGGGTAATCATGATCATCATACCCATAAAGAACCAGTTAGAAACATAGATATGTGAAGTTTTACGGGTGGCAATCGTCATCATAAAGTTGAACATGAACGACAGCCAGACCACGGCGATTGCCAGATCAATTGGCCACTCCAGCTCAGCATATTCTTTAGACTGAGTGATGCCTAATGGAAGAGTAATGACAGCAGAGACAATGATAAGATTCCAGCCAATAAAGGTGAACCATGCCATTTTATCACTCCACAGTCTCACACCACAGGTACGCTGTACGGTATAGAAAGCAGTTGCCATCAAGATACACCCACCATAAGCGAAAATCACCGCATTGGTGTGTAAGGGTCTCAGACGACCAAATGATAAATAAGGACTGTCAAAGTTGAGCACCGGCCATGCCAATTCTGAGGCAATATACACCCCAACTGACGCACCAACTACTAAGTAGACGGCGGTCATTACGGCAAACCAGCGAACAACGTCGAAGTTATACTTCTGCTCCGCTGCAGCTTCTTCCATAGCGTTCTCCACAATTATTTAAAATTCTTACCCTTTTAAGAGAGTGACTCATATAAGGATACCCAAAAAAATTTTACAGATTTCGCCCCTGTTTTACTTTTGAAAAAAAGTTTTACTCTTGAAAAAAGAATAAACAGCACCAAGGGAAATTTCTGTGGTGCTATTTTGCCTCTTTTAGGGTTAAGTATCAATGATTTCTAATATAATTTAGTGTCAAATGCCACAAAAAATGAGTGTTTACCCTTTTTACAACAAATAACCCTATATATTTAAAGGTATTTGTCGGATTTTAGCAAAGTTCTATTATTTTTTTGATAACTTTATGAAGAGCTATATAAAGAACTATGTGCAAAGCCATGTAAAAAACTATGTGAAGCAGCTCACACTATAGAAAGGAAGGACAAGTGAGGGGCATAAGGGGGAAATAGAATCAAATTAACTCGATGCCGACAAATTGCTGTAATGCACCAATATCTGGAATACTGACGTTTTTGCCATCAATGTTAATCAGCTTATTGCTCTGCAGCTTCTTAAAAAGACGAATAACCGTTTCTTTTGACAAGCCAAGAAAATCAGCAATATCAGTGCGGGTCATCGTTAATTTAAATTCACTACAGGGATAGCCGCTATTAAGATAACGCCAGGCTAAATTGAGGATAAACGCGGCAATTTTTTCTTCTGAACCCACATTACCATGAAGCAGCATGGATGATTTTTGAATATTGGTCAGTTCCTGACTGATCACTTTCATTAAACGCCCTTGTACTTCAGGAATTTGTGAGGCAATATCATTTAAAACGTCTTTACCAATTTCACAAAGATAAGTATCTTCCAATGCCTGAGCGCTATAGGCATAGATACCTTCTTTTAAAGAGCAGATATCCACCAGTTCACCTGAAATACGAAAATCAATCACTCTTTTTGAATCTTTTACATCAGCAGTTAATTTCAGTGAACCGGCTGAAATAGCATAAATCAGCGTTGCCTGCTCGCCCTGCTGAAAAATCATTTCACCTTTTTTGAAATAATGTCTCCGGTTGACCATTTTTCC
>JAPVVU010000461.1 GCA_028571885.1 Gammaproteobacteria bacterium
CTGAATAAAGGTCGTATTAATGCCGGTTTCCTGCTCGAATAAATCACTGCGGAAGGTTTCAACGAAGTAGCCTCGATCATCACCGAATACTTTTGGCTCGATTAGGATAATGTCTGGAATACTGGTTTTGGTGAATTTCATTTTTTCAATTTTCCAGTTAATTTCTTTCTAATCCATGATGGATCTCTTCTTAAATCCAAGATAGCAACAACCATGGCGATATCATCTGTGATGTCATAATAGATAGCAAAGGGGAATCTTTTGGCAAGCATACGAAATAAACCAAAGTGCTTACTATGCACTCCCGCATATAAATAAATGGACTCTATGTCAGAGATAATACAATCGAAAAAATAGTCTCCAATTCCCTCTTCATTTATATTGTAAAATTTTTTACCTTCAATCAAATCTTCACCAGCTTGTTCTAATACAATAATTTCTTTTATTTTCCCGGTATGAGAAGTCATCGGTTATATTTTTTTAATTCTTGTATAGTAAGAAATTTTGCTTTTCCCGAAGAAATTAATGCTTTTCTCTCTTCAATAATTTGTTTATGCCATCCAGGCGATTGAATTTCTTCTTTTTCATGACACAAACTATCCCATAGCTCTTCCATTAGTGAAATCCGTTTATGAACTGACATGCTCTCTATTTCTGATAAAATCATATTAATTGACTCCGATTACAATTAATCAAGATCTTCTTCTGCACGACGCAACAAATACTGACCATACTGGTTTTTCTTCAATGGTTGTGCCAGCTCAATGAGCTGTTCTTTACTAATATAACCCATTTCAAAAGCGATTTCTTCAATACAGGCGACTTTTAGGCCCTGGCGTTTTTCAATGGTCTGGATATAGTTGGAAGCTTCCATCAGGCTTTCATGGGTGCCTGTGTCCAGCCAGGCAAAGCCCCGCCCCATGAGCTCAACTTTGAGATTTTGCTGCTCTAAATAAGCCTGATTGACTGACGTAATTTCCAGTTCTCCACGGTGGGAGGGTTTGACGGCTTTTGCCACTTCGACCACATTATTAGGATAGAAGTATAAGCCAACAACGGCGTGGTTGCTTTTGGGCTGCTCTGGTTTTTCTTCAATGCTCAGGACATTGCCGTTTTTATCAAACTCAGCGACGCCATAACGCTCGGGATCACGTACATAATAGCCAAAGACAGTTGCCTTACCTTGTTCAGTGACATTTTTGACAGACTGCCTGAGCATTTTTTGAAAGCCGTGACCATAGAAAATATTGTCACCTAAAACCAGGCAAACATCATCATTGCCAATAAATTCTTCACCAATCAGAAAGGCTTGTGCCAGACCATCAGGTGAGGGTTGCACTTTATAGGAAAAACTCATGCCGATATCAGAACCATTGCCTAATAGCGCTTCAAACTGCGGCAGATCATGGGGGGTTGAGATGATCAGAACTTCGGTAATACCCGCCAGCATAAGCACTGATAGCGGGTAGTACACCATGGGTTTATCATAAATGGGTGTCAATTGTTTGCTGACACCTTTGGTAATTGGGTAAAGGCGTGTGCCTGAACCGCCTGCAAGGATAATACCTTTCATTCTGCGTCCTCAAACTGAAGGCTCTCGCCAGTGTCAGTACCCAGTCGTTCACGTTGATAGCTGCCGTCCTGAACATGTTGGCACCA
>JAPVVU010000462.1 GCA_028571885.1 Gammaproteobacteria bacterium
AATGGGAAAATTAGTTTACCGGTAAATACATCAATAGCGAATATTCCAATTACTGATATTGGCGGTGCTCTGGTTGAGGTTGTATTAACCTATGATGATGCGGCTAAAGTATTTAACATCTCAACGTCACCTGCAGCTGCATCACCTGCAGTACCCGTTGGACCGATTGCATATGATAATACTAATGCATCAGATATCGGTGGTTTACAGACTCAACTACCTGCTCCCTATGATAATATTCAATTTACTTTGTCAGGTATTCCTGGTGATGGCGATCGCTTCGTTATTGAGAATAACAACTCACCATTTGATGATAATCGAAATGGCTTGCTGATGTCCAAACTGCAAACAACAAAAACACTGGAAAACAGTTCAACTGATTTTCAATCCGGTTATGCCATGATCGTATCAGACGTGGGTACTAAAACGCATTCAGCTGAAATTGATTTACTGGCGCAGCAAACTTTAAGTGAACAGGCAAAAGCCACAAGAGAAAGCTATTCCGGTGTTAATCTGGATGAAGAAGCCGCTGATTTATTAAAATTTCAGCAGGCTTATCAGGCAGCTGCCCGGGTCATTTCAAGTGCTGATGAAATGTTCCAGACACTTATCGCTGCAGTCTGATAATGAGTATGAATATGAACGTGCGAGGTAATTAACAATGCGTGTTGCAACCAGTACAGCTTATTCTCAGGGTGTGAGTGCCATGAATACCCAGAATTTTAAGCTCAATAAAACCATGCTGCAGCTTTCTACGGGTAAAAGAATTGTCACCCCATCGGATGATCCTGCTGGTGCCGCCAGAGTTTTAGGTCTGAATCAGGCAAAATCAAGAACAGAACAATTTCAGGATAATATTGATGTGCTGAAAAGTTCATTACAGGTTGAAGAAACGGCCCTGGATAGTATTGTTAATACCCTGCAAAGAGTCAGAGAATTAACCATACAGGCAAATAATGATACTTATGATGCTTCTCAGCGTGCCGCTATTTCCCTGGAAATTCAGGAACATTTTGAAGCGATCACCGGTTTTGCTAACACCACAAATGGTAATGGTGAATTTTTATTTGGTGGTTATAATAATCGAGATGTGCCTTTTGAAAATGTCGCTGGTGTTGTTAATTATAGGGGTGATCAAGGACAACAACTGCTGCAAATTAGTGCCACTCGTCAAGTTGCAAGTGGTAACAATGGCTTTGATACGTTTATGAATTTGCGTGGTAGTGATAATGGTTCTAATCCTGCTGATGGCATCCCAATGAGTATTTTTGCAATTGTAAAAGAATTACAGGTTACACTGGAAAATAATGATGGTGTTATCAGCGGCGTGGTTGGTGCTGAAACATTTCATGAGACTATGTCAAGAACTATTGGTAATATAGATGTTGCTTTAGGTCAGATTGTTGATATCGAAGCCAGTATTGGAGCACGACTCAATGCTATTGAGAGTCAGGAAAATGCCAATGAGGACTATCTGGTGCAACTGGCTACAACCCTTTCTAATACTCAGGACCTGGATTATAATGAAGCCATTAGTCGTCTGGAACAAGAACAAATCGGGCTTCAGGCATCGCAGCAAACCTTTACTAAAATTCAGGGCCTTTCACTGTTTAATTTTTTATAATTGTTATGTTACATATCAT